>JAHDGT010000136.1:8156-9908 GCA_020631675.1 Bacteroidota bacterium | reverse complement strand
TCTCGAGTCTCAAATCTCGAGTCTGAATAAGGGCACATCCCCGCAATAAAAAAGCGGCGTATCACTGATCTTCCGATACAGGAAGCAGGTGGCACGCCGCTTTTTCACTGCGGGGTCGGGCTATCCGTTAAAATTCACCGCCTGCCTGCTGCTGTTTGGCAGGCGTAGCGGTGTCTTCCTCTGATCAGCCCCGCTACGCCGCCAAACAGGGCGCATTCAGCCGGCTCATTACCACTGCTATCCCTTGTGCGTGTACAAGTTTTGAATGTGTCAATTTTGAATTTTGAATGATAGGTAGGGGCGATCCCTTGTGGTCGCCCTTAAACCGAAAAACTTTGATTGTAAGTTTGTCCCTTCGTGGACGCCCTTTTGCCAAAAGCTTACAATTAAATACTTGATGACAGTAAATCCTCCAAAGATTTGTTAATAGTGAGTTAAAATCGGAAATTCGCGCCTTCTTAGCTTCGGTCACCAAACATCAATGATCGATTCTACGTTTATTGCTAAGGTTACTAAACCGATTTTACAGCAATGTTAAGACATCAGATGAAAAAAATAAGACTAAAAAGTCTTACGTCTTATGTCTTACGTCTTATGTCTTTAAAGATACTCCGCTACTATGCAAGTACTCATCATGGTCGCCCAGCTCTTGACTGGTCTTTCACTCTTGGTCTTCGTTCACGAATTAGGACACTTCCTCGCTGCCAAGGCATTCGGCATGCGTGTGCCCAAATTCTACATCTTCTTTGATGCGTGGGACAAAAAGATATGGAGCAAGAAAGTAGGAGAAACAGAGTACGGTATTGGTTGGTTGCCCTTAGGTGGCTATGTACAGATCAGCGGAATGATCGACGAGACCCAAGATGCCGAATCTCTATCAGCCGAGCCAGAAGAATGGGAGTTTAGATCCAAACCCGCTTGGCAGCGCTTTATTGTAATGGTAGCAGGTGTGGTCATGAATGTGATCACGGGTATTCTCATTTTTTGTTACATCCTCAATGCCTACGAAAAACAGTTCGTATCTATTGATGAGTTGAATAAAGATGGGGTCTATGCTTATCAATCTGCTCAAGACATAGGGGTAAAGACCGGAGATAAGGTCATATCTATAGACGGTTCAAGACCAGAGCGTGCTTTAAAAGACCTGAATTCCCTACCGCTGTTTTTTGGAGATTACCTATTGGTTGAACGCGAAGGAAAACAAGTGCAGATCGCGATCCCTGATACTTTCTATCAAAGAATGGGAGAGCCTTTTATCGGGCTGATGAAAGAACGCATGCTGATCAAAGGTTTATCTGACACCACCAGTGCCTATAGAGCGGGTATAAGAAATGGTGACCAGATCCTTTCCATAGACAGTGCCGCAATACTGAATTTCCCCAATCTCGCGGAAACACTAAGTGCTAAGAAGAACAGTAAAGTAATGCTTAGTGTATTGAGAGGAGGTCAGCAAATGAACCTGAATGTTCCTGTTGACGCGAACGGTAGAATGGGCGTGCCTTTAGACATTAAATCTGATTACGCCACTTCTGATTACACCATTATGAATGGGCTGAAATACGGGGCTATTGATGGCTACCATCTGATCGCCTCACAAGTTGTCGCGTTCGGACAAATGTTTTCTGGTAAATTGGATCCAAGAGAAAGTGTGGCCAGCCCGATCAAAATCGCACAGATTTACGGTGGTCATTGGGACTGGGGGCGTTTCTGGCGCATTACCGGCTTATTGTCTTTTATCCTTGCCTTTATGAA
>JAHDGT010000136.1:0-8056 GCA_020631675.1 Bacteroidota bacterium | reverse complement strand
ATGTATATTTGCGCTCGAATTAGTGACTGAATTAATTTTAGCTTTATGGCTGGTTTTCATACCAAAATCGTAGTTCCTGATGATCGTTCGGATACCCGCGGTCTTTTTAAAGTTGTTATACCTTCTTTCTTTTTGATAGGTACAGCAATTTGGTTGAATGCGTACTTCCAAATGAATGGCTACCCGGTTCCAGCATGGATGGGTATTCCTTTGTTCACATTTGTTGCACTTTGGGTAATGTTCATTTGGTACCGCTGGTGGCACAATCACTTTGACCATGCTGGTTATGTGGATTTTAAGGCAGATGGTATTGATTACGAATGGAGAGATTCAGGTAAGAAACACTTCAATATTGATGAGGTGTCTGACATCAAAGTTGTTTACGATGGTCATGCAGGTTTAACCAGTTCTAAGCGTGGCACAATGAACCAGGTTTCCTTTAAGCACAAAGGGCAAGAGCATGGTTTCAACTTTCTTTTAGCTTCTCAAGATGATGCGGAAGAATTAGGTGCTATTATGAAGAAGTGGTACGAAGCAGGTAAAACGATCGCTGAGTCTGATACCAGCGGTGCTGAGCGTTACTTAATGATGTATGCGCCTCAGAAAGCTTAATTAGCTTTTCTGCTGAAACAAAAAATTGAACCAGCCATTCAAGAAGCGAATCATTATTCCTTCTTGAATGGCTTTGTTATTTTATCTACCTTACTTACCAGCCAAGTCATCTCGTTTTGAATTACTTCGAATTATTTCAATTGCCGATCTGCTTGACCTTGGATGCCAAGGAAGTGAAAAAACGCTATTTAAAGATCGGTCGTGAATTTCACCCGGATCGCTATGCACAAGCCTCCCCCGCGGAACAGGAAAAGGCAATGCAGTTGACCTCTTTGGCGAATACCGCCTATGCCACTCTTAAAAATCCGGATAAAAGAATGGGCTACCTCCTCACACTAATGGGCGTGATGGAAGAAGGGGAGAAGTACCAATTGCCCCCCGACTTCTTAATGGAGGTCATGGAAGTCAATGAAGACCTCATGGAATTAGAAATGGAAGATGATCCAAGTGGATTAGCTGCCATTCAGAAGACTGTAAATGCTTTTGAAGATGAAATGCTTGCTGAGCTTACCCCTTATTTAACCCACCACTTCAAAAAAGAAGATGTTGCGGAACTAAATGTGCTAAAAGAACATTTTTTTAAACACAGATATTTGTTGCGTATAAAGGAACGATTGTCTAAATTTGCAACCCGCTGATAAGTCATGCATTTATCTGCTTGCCCAGGTGGCGGAATTGGTAGACGCGTTGGTCTCAAACACCAATGATAGCAATATCGTGCCGGTTCGACCCCGGCCCTGGGTACTAAAAAAGCCCGATCAACATTTGTTGGTCGGGCTTTTTGTTTTAACGCAGCTCTCACTTAAACAACCGCTGTCTTGAATTCAGAGGTCATGTGGAAAGTAATGGCAGTATTTTGCTCTATCTCTGAATTGAGCAACCATTGTGATCGGGCCAGATAAACGTAAATGCCATTTTTATCAGTCGCGATGTAGCGGTCTTTTCTCTTGACGAACTCTTTTAGTGCATTAGGATCCTCACTAGTGATCCAGCAGGCCTTATAGACTTCTATAGGCTGGAAAACACAGGTAGCCTTGTATTCGTGTTCTAAGCGATATTGAATCACCTCGAACTGAAGCGCACCAACTGTACCTACGATCTTTCTATTCCCTAAATGCTCTTGCTTAAACAACTGGGCAACTCCTTCATCTGTTAATTGCTGTATCCCTTTTTCTAATTGCTTAGAACGCATAGGGTCCTTATTGATCAGCTCCATAAAGATCTCCGGTGAGAAACTGGGTATACCGCTGAACATGAATTTCTTCCCTTCGGTCAAGGTGTCGCCGATCTTAAAATTACCCGTATCATACAAACCGATCACATCACCTGGGAAAGCCTCGTCGATGATGGATTTTTTTTGTGCCATGAAACTGGTCGGATTGCTAAAGCGTACTTTTTTCTCCGCCCTTACATGATGGTAAAAAGTATTGCGCTCGAACTTACCTGAGCAGACCCGCAAGAATGCGATCCGATCACGATGGTTAGGGTCTAAGTTCGCATGGATCTTGAAGACGAACCCACTGAATTTTTTGTCATGAGGCTCAATGGGTCCCATATTCGTTGGACGAGACTGCGGGCTGGGAGCGATCTGCACGAAAGTGTCTAATAGCTCTTTTACACCGAAGTTATTGATCGCACTACCGAAAAATACAGGAGCCAATAAGCCATCAGCATACAGCTCTTTATCAAATTCTTCAAACAAGCCTTCGATCAATTCCACATCTTCGGCAAGTTGTCCGGCATCGCGTTCACCAACTATGTCTTCTAATCTTGGGTCTGTGAGGTCTTCAATGACCAATGCATCGTCTTCTACTTTCTGGGAGCCAGCATCAAATAGACGCAAGCTGCCATCGTACAATTTGTACACCCCTTTAAAACGCGAACCCATATTGATCGGCCAGCTCAATGGACGAACGCTAATGGATAGTTTATCTTCTAATTCTTCTAGTAGATCAAAGGGGTCTCTACCTTCCCGATCCAGCTTGTTGATGAAGATGATCACTGGGGTATTACGCATGCGACAGACCTCCATCAAACGCTCGGTCTGGGCCTCTACACCCTTCACACAGTCGATCACCAGGATCACACTGTCTACGGCTGTAAGCGTTCTGTAGGTATCTTCCGCGAAGTCTTTGTGACCAGGCGTATCCAATAAGTTGATCAACTTGCCACCGTATTCGAATGCCATTACAGAGGTGGCTACAGAAATACCTCTCTGCCGCTCTATGTCCATGAAATCGGAAGTAGCCGTTTTCTTGATCTTATTGCTCTTTACCGCACCAGCTACCTGTATCGCACCTCCATATAGTAGGAGTTTTTCGGTAAGTGTGGTCTTACCTGCATCCGGGTGACTGATGATGGCGAAGGTTCGCCTGTGGTCGATCTGCTCTTGTAAATTCATAGGATCGCGAAGTTAGTTGGATTAATTGTTTTTACGAGCAAAAGCTAATTTGAAAATTTGAAGATGAGCTAATTTGAAAATTGTAATACCCACTGATTACAAGTGCCGTAGGTGCGGCATGTTAGTTTGGCTGTACTGTCCAAAAACTTAGATTACACTGTACTTATCACAAAAGTGATTTTCAAATTTTCAAATTATTAATTAGCTCATTGATTTGTGCAAGGGATAGGAGGGGAAATGAAGCCCTTAAGGAGCGCACTGAGCGGCGGCATAAAAAGGCGGCCCAGAGGTAGCCATTTTTATGCCTGCCAGCGAAGCAGCGAACAAGGGCTGAATTGGAACGGATAGCCCGGTGGGTGCCTTAGCACCCATGCACCCTTATAAGAAAAAGCGACCCTCTAAAGAATCGCTTTTTTAAACCGTTTATGCTTTTTCTGTATCGCTTTCTTCCGTTTTTTCTCGAACGGTTTGTACGACTAAGTAATTGACTCTGTAGTCTTTCACAACAATGGGGGTACCGGCGTCTATGAACTCCCCTGTGGTGATGGCTTCGTAGCGTTCGTCACCTATTTCAATTCGTCCGGCAGTTCTTAGGTCGGTAATAGCGACGCCTTTTTTTCCGACCAGAGCAGCGGACTCATCGTCTTTAATGGTATAGCCATCTTCTGTTAGTTGCTCGGATTCTAAAGATACCCTTCTGAATGCCCTACTATCTACGAAGCGCTCTCCCATGAAGAGCACGATGAAGAAGGAGCCTATAATGGAGATGAGGACTTGGGTGACCTTGGCGTAGATGGTAGCATTATCCGTATTGGAGAAATCAAGGGCGTCATTGTAGAGCATGCTCATGGTCAAGCCGGCAATGATACAGACCAGTCCCATTATACCTGTAATGCCTGTACCCGGAATGACGAGTATTTCCACGGCAAGCAGCCCTATACCGACCAAGAACAGCATGATCTCCCAATTTTCTGCCAAGCCTTCAATATAGTTGGGGAGGAAATACAAGGTTGCCGCGCTCATGGCCGCCATAATGGGAAAGCCCACACCTGGTGATTGTACTTCTGCATAAATGCCCATGAAGATCACCGCCATGAGCAGACCACTTACAATGGGGTTGAGTAAAAAGCCTACGATATCATCTTTGAAAGTGCGCTTGTAGGTGTAGACCTTGGCGTCTTTAGCCATGTGATCCATCACTGCTTGCATATTGGTGAATTTACCTTCGCAATAGCCGTGTTTGATGGCTTCTGAGGTGGTAAATGTCAAGGTCTTTGAAGAATCGATGATGCCAGGGATTTTTATCCGGTCATCTACCATAGCTTCGGCGATCGTTGGATTTCTGCCTTGCATTTCAGCGGTAGAGCGCATGGTGGCGCGCATATAGCTTTGGTATTTATCAGGCATTTGGGTGCCGGTCTGATCCACAACAGTGGCCGCACCTATTTGTGCGCCATCTACCATAAAGATGCTATCACAAGATAATGCGATCAAAGCACCAGCGGATGCTGCGTTATTATCAATAAGAACGGCTACGGTAGGCTTTGCTCTTAACAATCGCGTACGTATAGAATCAGCCATATCAACTGCCCCCCCGTAGGTGTTGAGGCGCATAATGAAATAGTCTACATTCTTTGCTTCGGCATCATCTAAAGCTTTCTTAATTTTATACCAAGCTGCCGGAAAGATAGGCTCGGATAAGTCGAAGCGGTAAATGCTTTTCGCACTATTGTCCGAAGCAGTGGTTTCCTGTTGTGCTGTCTGCTCTTCTGTAAGTGTTTCTTGTTGAAGGCTATCTGTTGTGTCCGCTTGTACAATGGGTAAATTGAACAGTAGACTAAGCCCCAAGAGCAGGTTACAGAGGAATGAGAATTGAATGGTTCGTCGCATATATAATAGCGTCTGAAATCGTATGTGATAGATCGACAATGAAATATCGTGAATTTTATTTAATTTGCGGGCATAAGGCAGCACTTTTAGGCTTGCCTCCCACCACCTCACACCCGTTTTTGCTTAAGCTAAGCCACTATTTCGAGTACTCGATGTTATGGGTGATGTTTATTTACATATTAGGTAACAAAACGCTTCCTGTTGCTGTCTGAATACAGACATGCTCATAGACGGGAACAGTCTTTGCCTGTTCTTTGTTATCTATTCATCCTTATCCCATACCTATTCAAACCGCGATCTTGATGAGAAAAGTTCTGTCTCAGACGATTTTTTGTGTGATTTTATGTTTTTTCTGTGTTTCTGTGCTGGCGCAGTCGACTTATCGGCAGCACCCAGTAGCAGATGGGGAGACTTTGTACCGCATTGCGAGCCAGTATGAGTTGACAGTAGATGAGATAAAATCTTTGAACCCGTGGATCGTAGGCAATCGCATTGTGCCTGGCGATGTGCTGGTCGTTCCTGCGAAGAAAGTCGCAACAGTTGATGATGCCGCACCGAGTGTGATCAATGTGTCTCAATTAGAAGAGAATGTGCCTGTTCCTACTGCCGATGAGTTGCCGATCATGGGAGATGATAAGATAGATCTGATCCCTATCATTGAAGTAGAAGAGACAAGTGCAAGTCCTGCGGCTACCGAAGAAGAAAAAACGCCCGTAAGTGTTGCGGATCGCTTATCGCAAATGAGTGTGGGTAATGATACTACCGGTAAAACGCCTGTTAGACATCAAGTGTCTAATGGGGAGACCTTATTCACTATTGCAGGTTACTACCAGCAAAATGTGGCCGCCATTCAGAAATGGAATAAACTCGACGATTACAATATCAAAGTAGGAGAGGAGCTGATCGTGGAATGGCTTCCCTTGCCTGAACAAGAGGAAGCGGTTGCCGAGGCTCCAAAGCCAGCTAGTACGACGGTTGTTAAGAGAAAACCTAAAACCTCGGTCTTCCAGCGTCAATTCTTTAAGCACGAGAAAGAGGGCAAACTTAGAAAAAAGACAAAAACAGCTATTGGAACCACCTTTGATGATAGAGGTCAATCACTAGATAATGAGCTGTATGTCATGCATAGCGAAGCTGCGATCAGAACAGCTATAAAAATCACAAATCCGGTAAATGGCAAATCAGTTTATGCGATGGTGTTAGGAAGATTACCGAATTTACCTTCTAATAAAGGGGTGCAGGTGAGCCTGCCCAAAGGAGTTGCTAAGAAATTGAATGTGCGTGACAAGCGTACACAAGTTACTTGTACTTATTTTACGAATAAGTAATTAGACAATAGATTTGAGACTCGAGACATGAGACCTCGTGCTGCCGCTGAAGTATTTATGTTGCCAACACTATAGGGTTACTTTTGTCCGACTACTTAAGTAAACCTTATGTAATTATTTTTTCAAGCCATCATTAAGAGCGTGCTTAGGATTTTAGACCGTACCTTGCGCTAGTGATGGGGATAAAGGAACATTTCAGAGAACATGGCTTTTACTATACGCTAATATTGATTAGCTATGGTATATGGACGGCTTTAGGCAGTCAGCTTCCTTTTTTCTCTGATAATGTCACATTGATCTCCAAACTGGCGAATTGGTATTTCGATACCGACCTACAAAGCATTATCCTACCTACTGAACTGGATTCTGGTCACCCGCCTTTTTATGCCTATACAATCGCCTTTTTGTGGACGATATTCGGTAAATCCCTATGGGTACATCATGTCCTCACTGGATGTTTTTCTTTATTGTTAGGCATTTCATTTTATCATTTAGCCCGTTATTTTCTTCCTGCTCAGCATTTACTTTTCGCATTATTGTGCTTGGGCTTAGAACCCTGCCTGCTCACACAAAGCTTGATCGGAGGTTTGGATGTATCATTAACCGCCTTATACTTTTTAGCCTTAGTTGGCATTTGCTACAGAAGACCTATCCTCCTCATTGTTGCCACTTCGTTTATGGTATTATTCAGCCTAAGAGGAATCATAGGTATTGGCTTGATCGCTTTAAGTGAATGGGTCTGGAGGTGGTATAAACTTAAAGAAAAAAGTACACTGCGATCTAGCTTATTCTTAGGGGTACGAACAGCTTTACACTATTTACCTGCGATTCTGATCACCATTTTCTGGTTAAGATACCATTATACAGAAACAGGCTTCTATGTATTCAATTACGAAGCAGCATGGGCGGCAGATTACAGTCTGGTCACTTGGAAAGAGTTCATTTGGAATGGCATGATCGTAGGTTGGCGTTTCTTAGATAACGGCAGAATTTTACTATGGGGTATTTTACTTTATGCATTATTCGGGGCACTAAAAACCGGGGTCAAAAATAAGTTGACAGATAAACAGATCGAGCTGAGTTTGATCACATTTCTTCCGCTTTTCTTTTACGTGCCCATCATTATCTATCGCAATATTCCTATCCTACATCGTTATTTTATGGTGTATTACCTATTGGTCACGCTCTTGGTATTAGCACTATTCCCATTGTTCGGTAAAAGAAGTAAGTCGGTCTTTAAAATGCTTATACCCATTTTCTTGATCAGTGGTCATTTCTGGATCTACCCTATTCCGATCGCTAATGGTTGGGATGCTACCTTGGCCCATTTGCCCTATTACAAACAACGCACAGAAGTGTTGAACTACCTGAAAAAGAACAATATCAGATACGATCAGGTACTGAGTGAATTTCCAATGATAGCAAGTAAATATTATACAGATTTACAAGTAGAAGGAATAAATAGTCTGGTAGATAAAGACAAAGCAGCCCATTTTGATGGACAATATTTCATAGATAGCAATATCATGAATGATGTGCCGCCTGAATGGCGCAGCCTGCTCAGCAGTAATAAAAATTGGAAAGTCATTCACCAGCAAAAGAATGGCTTACTGTATATGCGTTTGTATGAAAAAGTACAAGAGGAGTGATCCAACTAATCATGGCGCATGCCCGCAATAAAAGCTCGCGCTAGCTAATTGGAAAAACTGTTGGCATCCAACACGAAAATCTCACGTCTCAAGTCTCATGTCTCGGGTCTAAGAAAGCGCAAGCTTTCACTGCGGTCACCGGGCTATCCGTTCCTACAAAATGGGCTATCTGGGGG
>JAHDGT010000135.1:6846-9915 GCA_020631675.1 Bacteroidota bacterium | reverse complement strand
GCTACAGAAAGCAGCTTTCTTCGAAGCGCACCGCAGCAGCAGCTTTAGAACAAGCTTTCTTAGCCATCTTGTTGTACAGCGGCATTTACCACCTTAGCTTCGCTCTCACCCGCTACAGCAGTAGCAGCAGCTTTCTTAGAGCAAGTGGTTTTCGCAGCAGCTTTTTCAGCCGCAGCATAAGGACATTGTGCAATAGCATCAGTAGCCATGAACAAACAAGCTACGATCGCTAAAAGACCCAATAAGTTTTTCATATCGATTATGTTTAAATGCTGAATTCTTATTTAAGAAGACAAATATAAGAAGAGAAGGTTGAACATTGTTTGCAAATAATCAAGCAAAATGCACACATTTCCCTCAGTTGTAACGCAAATTAGGGCGAATAGTTACTAAATATGTGCTTTATGCGGTTAATTTTGGTTAAGAGGCTGACAATTTAACTTAGTGTGACCATTTGGTGTAGTATTCTGATTTTAAAGTGCATCATTTGGTACGTTTTAATGATCATTAGGGCGCATGCCCGCCTGCGGCAGGTCACCGGGCTATCCATTCCAATTCGTCGCTTGTCTGCTGCTTCGCTGGCAGGCATAAAAATGGCTACCTCTGGGCCGCCTTTTTATGCCGCCGCTCAGTGCGCATTCAAGCTCCTCATTTCCATTCCTATCCCTTGCGCGGCAAATCGCAAAATGATCGTTTCAATCCCTATCTTTACCCCAGTTACAAAAGGAAATAGTATTAAGATGGCAAGCAACCCGAAGGCGAATGTGGATCCGAAATTACTGGAACAATTATCCAAACAATTAAACGTACCATTAAAAGATTTAAGAGCAGCCGCCCAACTATTAGCAGAAGGGGCCACTATACCCTTTATTGCTCGTTATAGAAAAGAAGCGACCAACTCTTTAGATGAGGTCGCGCTTTCCCAAATTCGCGATGGTGTAGAACGCCTGGAGGCTTTAGAAGCCAGAAGAAGCTACATACTACAAACCATTGAAGACCAAGGGAAGTTGGATGCGCAACTTAAACGTAAAATAGAAAAGGCCGCCACACTCACGGCACTTGAGGACCTCTATTTACCCTACCGCCCGAAAAGAAGAACAAGAGCCACAATAGCCAGAGAAAAAGGACTGGAAGGATTGGCCGAAGAAATCAAAAAACAGATCAACAAAGCACCGTCCGACCTGGCAAAAGGCTATATAAATAAAGAGAAAGGGGTGGAAAGCGTGGAAGACGCCCTACAAGGTGCTCGCGACATCATCGCTGAACAAATGAGTGAAGACGCGCAATGCCGAAATGGTCTGCGTAGGCTATTTGGCAAGTCAGCCTTCATCAGTTCCCGCTGTGTTAGAGGCAAAGAGGAAGAAGGTGATAAATACCGCGATTATTTCGACTGGAGAGAGCGCTTGAACAGAGTGCCTTCTCATCGACTGCTCGCAATGCTACGGGGCATGAAAGAAGGTTTTTTAAGAATCAGTATAGAACCCCGTGAAGATGAAGCTTTGGATATCATGGACGAGTTGTTCTTGACGGCCAATAATGATTGTGCCTACCAAGTAGAAGACGCCATGATCGATGCTTATAGAAGACTGTTACAGCCAAGCATAGAAACAGAATCCAAACAGCAAGCAAAAGAGCAAGCAGATAAAGATGCCATAGAGGTATTCGCCAGCAATTTAAGAGAGTTGTTACTAGCAGCCCCACTGGGGCAAAAACGAGTAATGGGTTTGGATCCCGGCTATAGAACAGGTTGTAAACTGGTCGTATTAGATGAACTGGGAGAACTAAAGCACTACAGCACGATCTATCCGCATGATAAAAACAGCAGCAAACGCTACAATGCGAGCGAAGAGGTGCTCAGCTTGGTCAAAGCCTATAAAATAGAAGCCATTTGCATAGGTAACGGAACCGCAGGCAGAGAAACGGAACACTTCATAAAGAAGTTGGGCATAGAAGGGCTTGATGTACTATTAGTAGATGAAAGTGGGGCAAGTATTTACTCCGCTAGTGAAGTAGCTCGTCAAGAGTTCCCGGATCTGGACCTCACGGTTCGCGGTTCTGTTTCGATCGCCCGACGAGCAATGGATCCATTGGCGGAGTTGGTGAAGATCGACCCTAAATCCATTGGAGTAGGGCAGTACCAGCATGATGTGAATCAAAAAGCACTTCAAAAAAGCCTGGATGATGTTGTAATGAGCTGTGTGAATGCTGTTGGTGTAGAAGTGAATACCGCTAGTGAGCAGTTGTTGACCTACGTTTCAGGTGTAGGTCCAAAACTGGCCAAAAACATCGTACAACATAGAGCGGATAACGGACCTTTTAAAAAGAAAAGCGATCTAAAGAAAGTAAAAGGTCTAGGACCCAAAGCTTTTGAGCAATCCGCCGGTTTCTTGCGTATCAGAGACGCTAAGCAGGTGCTGGATCGAACGGCGGTACACCCGGAAAGATTTGATCTGGTGAAAACAATTGCCAAAGACCTTAAATGTACCGTACAAGATCTTGTGGATGATCAAGATAAAAGAGAAGGCATTCCGCTTTCTCAATATGTTACGGCTGAGGTGGGCATACCTACATTGACGGATATTTTAAAGGAGTTGGCAAAGCCAGGAAGAGACCCACGTGAAGCTTTTGAAGCATTTCAATTCGCGGAGGTACATACCATTGATGATTTGTACGAAGGAATGATACTGCCGGGTATAGTGACCAATGTCACCAATTTTGGTGCTTTTGTGGATTTAGGTATCAAGGAAAACGGTTTGATACACATCAGCCAGCTGTCTGATCAATTCGTCAAAGACCCGAAGAAAATCATAAAAGTAAAAGAGAAAGTCACCGTGAAGGTCCTGAGTTTGGATATAGACCGCAAACGCATACAACTCACTAAAAAAGGGGTGAATGCTTAGTAATGTTTATCACGCACTTCTAAAGGTATAAATGAAGCCTTCCCGATTTGTAGGGACGAACCCGTGTGTCCGCCCGCATTTGGAATAATTATCACAACTGTTCGTGATAAACCTTTTGATAATGCTCTTTTGCCCGCCAAAGCATCCACCAAGGCACATAAGGTGCGGC
>JAHDGT010000135.1:0-6746 GCA_020631675.1 Bacteroidota bacterium | reverse complement strand
TTTGATAATGCTCTTTTGCCCGCCAAAGCATCCACCAAGGCACATAAGGTGCGGCATGATGCTCATAATGGTAGCCGAAAAAATAACAGCTTAGAAAGGCCCATACATGATTTTTGCTTTGACTTCGACTTTGATGTTCGTTTTCATGCTCTCCTTTATGTGGCAGATAAGTGCCGAAATAAAATAATTGGAGGGTGCTTAAAACGGCTGGTAAATACCAGAAGAAAATCAGGTTTTCAGCAGGGATCCACAATTTTAGCACATTGAAAGAAATGGCGAACGCCAATAGTTGCCAAATGCTGATGTAGTGGCTTACGAATTTGATATACCAGATCATGAAATTACCCTCGTAAAAATCAGGATCCTCATCGGTGTGTACGTGGCGGTGGTGTTTGTGATGTTCTTCGTTGAGTTTGTTATAGGAGAAAAAAGCATAGCAGAACGTACTGAGTCGCCCGATGTATTCGTTCCATTTTTTATTACTCGGTGCGACAACACCATGCATAGCATCATGAGCAGTGATGAAAAGACCAGTGAAAAGGTGTGTTTGTAGCAAGAAGAGCAGCCAAACCCAAGGTGAAGCGATAGACCAGTTCATATTTAGCCCGATGGTAAGGGCTGTGCCCCAAAGTAGAATGATCAGCAGTGCGATGTAGACGCCTCTGTTCCCAATGTCTTCCTGTCGGATTTGAAATGGCATTTTATTATTGGTTTGGGTACTTAACAGCCAATTAATGACTTTGTTCTTTTGAATTTTGAAAATAGGGATGAAAGAGCTTGTAAAAGAAGTCTTTTAACTAAACTTATTGAGAGAACATACTCATAATCAATCATCAAGCCCTATATTTGTCTCGCTATGCATGTCGACTGCCATCCATCACGAAAATGGAAGGAGTATGATGGTTTATTATATATACTCCCTTTTTATTGAATTAGACATGAAGCGATTAAAATTATTCCGCAGCCTTTCTTTCCTGCGTTTATTTAGCTACTCTATATTGTTTGTTTTGACAGGGCAATGTGTCCTGTTCGCACAACAAGAATCCGGTAAAGTCATTTACGGGATTTTTTCTGAAGAAGCGGAAAAGTACGGGAACGAGAGCTCTACTCCAGTATATAAAAAAGGAGAAACACCTCCACCGATCAATACTACAGGTACTCAAATGCCATCTTCGGTTGGTGCTACAAATGCTCAGGGATCTGGGCAATCGAATAACTCAACGAATACGGGCTTGCACCATAGCAATGTACCGCATACGCATAGTCACCATCACACTAGTGATCAATCTCATCAGCATTCGCATTCCCACTCATTTTCGCACTCTCATTTACATAATAACAGTACAGCTCCAGCTATTAATCAATCTATTTCGGGTGCAGTACAAGGACAAACTTATTCCCCGCCCGCAAATAGCACTCCATTACTAAGCTCCCCTCCGGCTTTGGAATACGGCATTTCTGAAGGCACCTTTACCGAAGATGGAACACCGATAACAGATACACCAAACTATCAGTCGATTTACGGCAATACTGGATCAGGAGCTAGTCCGACTAGTATTTATGTGCCCACCTTCTCCAATATGGAGTATGCGAATAGAATCAATGAGCTGAATAAGAGAACAACGATTCCTTTGCAATTCAATGATCGGGTGAAACGCCATATTGATGTGTACACGGTAGAACGTCGTGACGTATGTGCACGTGTATTGGGGCAGAGTTATGATCTGTTTCCACTTTTCGAGGAAGAGTTGGCTAAGCGTGGGATGCCTTTGGAGTTGAAGTATTTAGCTGTTACGGAAAGTGCGCTGAATACACATGCGGTATCCCGATCCGGAGCAGTAGGCCTTTGGCAGTTTATGCGGGGAACGGGTAAACTGTACAAAATGCGTATTGATGGTTATGTGGATGAACGTAGAAACCCCTATATAGCAACAGCCGCTGCCGCTGAATATTTACAAGACCTATATAATAGGTTCGGTGATTGGCTGATAGCTATCGCAGCGTACAACTGTGGCCCGGGTAGAATGAATAGCGCCATTCGTAGATCAGGCGGTAAGCGTGACTATTGGGCTGTTAGTAGATATTTACCAAGAGAAACAAGGAATTATATCCCCGCTTTCATTTCTTGTATTTATTGGATGAACCATCATGCGGATCATAACCTGCAACTGGAACATCCTACTTACCAATACGCATTTTCAAGTGCTGAGCAAGTCTATGTTACTGGCAAAGTGCATTTAGAAGCTGTAGCGGCTGTTTTAGGCATGCCAGCGGCAGAATTGGCGTACATCAACCCAGCTTGGAGGCACCAGGTCATTCCTGATAACGGAAAATCTTTCGCGCTGATCATACCTAGTACCAAAGTGTTTGATTTCAATGAAAAAAGAAATCAGATCTACGCTTTAATGGCGGATCCTGAGATGCAACAAAAATATGCGGCTGCTCAGGCAAAAGCTACCTATACTCGGTCTAGCAGCAATGGTACCTATAAAAAGCCGACTTATGATGCGGTTCCCGCAGGAAAAACGAAGATCTGGCATAAAGTGGTGAAAGGAGATAATGTGGGTAAGATCGCAAGCAAGTATGGTGTTTCCGCCAGTCAGGTACGCGATTGGAACAATATCACTAACTTCATTAAAGTAGGAGACAAGCTACAAATTTTCGTGAGCGGAGGCAGTGGAAGTAGAACGGATAGCAGTCCGGCGGTCAGCAGCTCTAACAACAGCAGTGGAGGGTCGACCACCTATAAAATCCGTTCCGGGGATACCCTTTGGAGCATCGCCAAAAAGCATGGCGTAAGTGTTCAGCAGATTCAGTCTTGGAATGCTGGGGTCACAGCCAAAAACATCAAACCGGGTCAGCGTTTGACCATTAAGTAATGCTGCTTCAATTCCTTCTGCGAGGGATAGGAGTGGTATGAGGTAGCCCCAAATGCTATTGAGCGGCGGGCTGGCGGGGCGGCCCAGAGGTAGCCACCGCCAGCCCTGCCAGCGAAAAGCATTTGGGGCTGCCGAATTTAACGGATAGCCCGACCACGCAGTAAAGGCTTGCGCCTTTTTAGACTCGAGACATGAGACTCGAGTAGAGAGACTTTCGTGCTGTTTGCCGAAGATTTTGCTTGCCTTTATTGCGTGGTCGCAGCCTGTTTGCTAATAGATCAATTATGTCGAATAGCTTCAACAGGATCTAAGGCAGCTGCTCTTGCTGCGGGAATGATACCACTTAATAGACCGATGATCGCGGAAACGATGAAGCCCAAACGTATGGTTTCCCAAGTGAGTACGAGGGTGAAGCCGTCAATGAAGAGGTTGCCGACGAAGGCGATGAGATAAACCAGACCGATACCGACCAGCCCGCCGATCAGGCAGAGCAAAATGGCTTCAATGAGGAATTCTAATAGAATGAAGTAGCTTTTCGCGCCCAGAGAGCGTTTGATGCCGATGAGGTTGGTGCGTTCTCTTACCGATACGAACATGATATTGGCAATGCCGAAGCCCCCTACTAAGAGGGCGAAGCCACCGATGATGAAACCGGCACCGCGCACCATGGCGAATATGCTATCTAAGAAAGTAGCGAGGATGCTGGACTGATTGAGGGCGAAATTATTTTCTTCTTTAGGGCGGAGCTTGCGTTGGGCGCGGAGAATGCCCGTGACTTCATCTTTGAGTTCTTCTAAGCTGATCTCTTCTTTCGCCTTCATGGTGATCAGTGGGATAACCCGTCTGTTATTCACATTCACATATCTACGGGCATAATTATAAGGGATCAAGGCTACTTCATCATACCCATCCCCTAAAATGCTTTCTCCTTCTTTGGCGATCACTCCAACAACGGTCATTTTACGGTTCTGTAAACGAACTTTTAAGCCTGTTGGGTCACTTTGGTAGGGGAACAGGTTTGCCGCCAGCTCAGATCCCAGTATCACTTTATTGTGCCCGAGGTCGCTTTCTTGCTGGGTGAAATACCTGCCGTATTCAATATCCAAATCGAACACCTCGCCGAAATCATGAGAGATGCCCGCCATTTGCACGTTTTCAATGCTCTCGTGCTGATTCTTTAGTTCTTGCCCTCGCAAAATGATGCGAATACTAGTGGCTGCGGCAAGCTCACTGTTTTCTTGAAGGGCTTTGAAGTCGCGGTAATTAGGATGGGGGCGTTTTAAGTATTCCCACCATCTGCCATGTCCGCCATCCCAGGGGAAACGGTCAATGAAAACAATATCATCACCAAGACTGGATAAGCCATCGCGCATATTCTTTTCCAAGCTGTCCACCATCATCATCACGCTGATCACACAGAAGATACCAATGGTAATGCCTAAAATGGATAGAAAGGTACGCAGCTTGTTGGCCCACAGTTCTTGTAGTGCGAGAACGAAGCTTTCAAGGATGATTTTAAAAAGTACGAACAAGGGCGGGTATATTGATTTGATTCAGCATATCAGTAGCGGTATAGGGAGATAACTTACACTTATGACCTAAAGTTTAGCGGGCTTTGTTAAAAGATGGCTTGCAGACGTAACTATTTTTTGACTTGGTGTGTTATTGCTTAGATAAAATGATAAATTCGCGACTTAACCGAAAGAGCTGTCTGTTATATGAAATTATCCGCTTTTAACTTCGATTTCCCGGAAGAGCTAATTGCTAAGTATCCGACTGATAATCGCCACGATTCTCGTTTAATGGTGGTGCACCGGGAAACGGGGGAAATAGAGCATCGTGTATTCAAAGATGTACTGAATTATTTTGGGGAGGATGATGTTTTGGTAATGAATAATACCAAGGTGTTTCCTGCGCGTCTATATGGGAAGAAGGAGAAGACGGGCGCGAGAATCGAAGTGTTTTTGTTGAGAGAGCTTAACTCGCGTTCTCGCTTGTGGGATGTATTGGTGGATCCCGCACGTAAGATCCGCGTAGGTAATAAGCTGTACTTCGGTGAAGGAGATGAGGTCCTTGTTGCCGAGGTGGTGGATAATACCACTTCAAGAGGAAGAACGATTCGTTTCCTATTTGAAGGAGAGGAGCTGGATTTCCGTCGTATTTTATCTTCTTTGGGGCAAACACCGTTGCCTAAGTACATTGACAGAGAGGCGGAAGAGCAGGATAAAAGACGTTATCAGACCATTTACGCTAAAGAAGAAGGAGCAGTAGCGGCACCAACAGCTGGTTTGCACTTCAGTGATGAGTTGATGAAGCGTTTGGAAGTGAAGGGCATAAACTTCGCTGAAGTTACTTTACACATCGGTCTAGGAACTTTCAGAAACATAGAAGTAGAAGATCTGTCTAAGCACAAGATGGATGCGGAATACTACCAGATCAGACAACCAGCCGTAGATATCGTAAACAAAGCAAAGGCGAACAATAAACGCATTTGTGCGGTAGGTACGACCTCTATTAGAACTGTTGAATCTTCTGTTTCCGCGACAAACACGCTAAAGGAAGGTGAAGGTTGGACCAACTTATTCGTTCATCCGCCTTACAACTTCCGTATCCCCAATGCGATGATCACGAATATGCACTTGCCCAAGACCAGTCTGTTGATCATGGTTTGTGCTTTTGGTGGCTATGACCTCATGATGGGGGCTTATGAAGAGGCAGTGAAAGAAAAATACCGTTTCTTCAGCTATGGTGATGCGATGTTGATTTTGTAAACTAAGGTTCTATCACTAAGAAATATGGAAGCCTTCAAGCCGTTTTATGCGGTTTGAAGGCTTTTTTACTTATAAAAACTGGCTGGTTTTTTAGAAAATTTCATATAGTTGTAATAAGGTTAAGTAATTGTTAGTCAGCAATTTAAGAGTCTTAGAGTAGTGTTTTAAGGAGTGATAATCGTATAAAAAATCAAAATTTCGTTATTGCTGTCGCAACTGTTCCGCTCGATATTGCAGTCATCAAAGGCAGTTCATTCCCCCTTTCGATGAAAAGCTTTGGTCATTTGATAACTCAAAACCGCTATGTATGACCAATTTAAATCCATGTCAGCAGTACAATAAAGTACAAGTAGAATTAGCATGGGCAAGATACCGACAAGGTGAAGCCCAAGCCTATGATCTATTATACCACTATTACTTTGAACGCTTGTGTCGTTTCAGTCAGAAGCAGCTCAATGATATTCATATCGCTAAGAACATTGCTGCCGAAGTACTGGTCAAATTGTACCAACATCCTGCTCCACAAAGTATAAAGCGTCTGGAACAGTGGCTCTATAAAGTAGCTCACAACTTATGCATCAGTCATTTACGAAAATCTAAAACCAAAAGGAGTCTCATGTCATTTCTAAAGTTCTCATTCCGTTCCAAGCAAGCCTATAATGGTGTGGAAACCACACTGCACAAACTGGATATGGAGCAGGCTTATCAGGTACTTTCTTCAAAAGAAAAAGCGGTCTTAAGATGGGCCGCAAAAGGCTATTCGGCTGCTGAAATTGCTCAAATGAATGACTGTGCCCCCAAAACCATATCCAATCAATTGGCCATTGCTCGCAAAAAACTGAGAGCGGTTTTGTAGTGGCACTGCTTGCCTGCGCCTTTTCTAACCACGAAGCACTACGGCTTCAAGAATACAATATCCATCGCCATGAAAAACAACATAAAACCATCTCATTTTTATGAAAAAATTGCTGATTTGGTTTTATTGCAAGTGTTTGATTAGTAGTGTTTTAGGGTGGTTTTGGCGTACCCGTCTAATCAAATAATATAGAATAATCAAAAATAAAGTTATTGCCCAGGTTTGGCCATTGTCGCAACT
>JAHDGT010000134.1 GCA_020631675.1 Bacteroidota bacterium | reverse complement strand
TATTCTCCTTGGCTTTGTCTTTCCCTTTGCCGCCACCTTTATTCTCCTTGGCTTTGTCTTTCCCTTTGCCGCCACCTTTATTCTCCTTGGCTTTATCTTTCCCTTTGCCACCGCCCTTTTCGGCTTTATCAGCTTCTTTATCAGCTTTCTTTTCGGCTTTGTCCGCTTCTTTCTCGGCTTCCTTTTCAGCTTTGTCCGCTTCTTTCTCGGCTTCCTTTTCTGCCTTGTCCGCTTCTTTCTCGGCTTCGCGTTCCGCTTTGGCAGCTTCTCTTTCTGCCTCGGCAGCATCTTTGGCCGCCTCTCTTTCCGCTTCCGCAGCGTCTTTAGCCGCTTCGCGTTCTTCTCGCATGGCTTCTTTTAAGGCCTCTCGTTCTTCTTTATTCGCCTCATTCAAGGCTTTCATCGCTTTGCCTTGTTCTGACTGAGCCGATGCATCGATCGTGAATAATAGGCTTCCGATACTGGCAAAAAATGCCATTGCAAAAATCTTCATTTTCATGGTGTAAGTCTTTTTCATTATTGATGATAATTCAAGGAAATCGGCGCGCTTAGTCTCTTTCAAAGACAGCATTGACACCGAAGGCTTTGCTGCTTTTAACTTCTTTCAAAAAAACCGTGTAGGTGTTCTTCTCGTCAAAGCAGTCCCAAAACTTAGACAGCTTTTTGCAATTGGCGTTTAAACCATTTGCAATTGTTTTATATGACTTATTCGCAGAGGCGGCATCTCCGAAATAGGCATCATATTCGATTTTCTTTAAGCGATCTGCTTTATCAAAAGTATAGGTGATGTCCGCGAAACCACCGTTGCGCAGATCTTCTGAAAAAACAAGTTTAGCAGCTGATTTTTCATGGACTTTGGCAACTTCTGTTTTTGACACCTGGGCAGCGTTCATACCAAAATGCATATTGCGGAAAACCGTTTGGATCGCCTTTGTTTTCGCTGTTGTGGACTTGCTTGCTGTATTACTCGTACCATCACTACTATTAGCACAGGAGTAGTGTAACATACAGCTTAAAATGGCTATGAATAAAGCCAGTTGTTTTAAATTAAATAACATATGAATCATATTAGTCAGTTTGCTATTAATCACAAGATAAACATTTTACCGCGCGAGGGATAGCAGTGGAAATGAGCCAGTTGGATGCGCCCTGAGCGGCGGGCTAAAAAGGCGGCCCAGAGGTAGCCATTTTTAGCCCTGCCAGCGAAGCAGCAGACAGCTGGGGAATTGGAATGGATAGCCCGGTGACCGCAGTGAAAGCTTGCGCTTTATTAGACTCGAGACATGAGACTTGAGTAGAGAGACTTTCGTGCTGTGTGCCGATGATCTGCCCGACTACTAGCGCAGGCTTTTATTGCGGTTACGCGCCCTAAAAATTAAAAAGTGGAACAATTAATGGCTTATTGGAGTTAAGTCCCTGTTCAGTAAAACCATTACATTGGCCCCTGGAAAGAAGCGGATGAGTGATTCTATTAAAATACAAGCTTACATTAAAAAGCTGTCGCGCCTATTGAAGATGGAGCGTAAAGCGCATTTGGCGGCTTTTAACCAAATGATCTCGAATACGAGCTTGCACCGACGGCAACGTTTGGGGGTGAGCTGGTACCCGCTGCGCATTATTAAACAAGGGCGCGGACTGGGTGACCGACCTTATATTGAGGTGGAGCGCACACAAGGGCGGGGGCAAAAACACGAGTTCAAGGCGGGTAAGATGGTGAACCTTTTTGGCAACCAGCCTGCTAATGGTAGAAAGGGTAGTAAGGCGACGATACATTATGTGAATGGGGATCGGATGCGCTTGGACCTGCACAGTCAAGAGGTGCCCAATTGGATCAAAAGACAGCCTTTTGGGGTGGATGTGTTTTTTGATGAGCGAACTTTTGAGGTATTGGACAAGAGCTTGCGTAAAATGGCCGCTACGGAAGAAGGTCGTTTGTTTGATTTAATGCGCATTTGCTTGGGCTTACAAAAACCTCATTTTGAAGACAATCAAGAACGTCCGTTTTTTAGCAGTGCGCTGAATGCATCACAGAGTGCCGCAGTGAATAGGATATTGAATATGCGAGACCTGGCGGTGATACACGGTCCGCCCGGAACGGGGAAAACCACCACTTTGATCGCTGCCATAGAACAGCTTTCGCATTATGAGAAGAATTTGCTGGTTTGCGCGCCCAGTAATGCGGCAACGGATCTACTGACAGAGCGTTTAGCGGAGAAGGGCTTAAAAGTGGTTCGAGTGGGTAATTTATCTCGGATCAATGAGTCGCTTTTGGGTTTGAGCTTGGAGGGGCAGCTATCGCAACAGCCAGAGTATATGAGCATGTTGCGCATGAAGGAGAAGGCGACGCATTTGCGCAAAATGATCAGTAAACGCCCCAAGCAAGATAGTTATGAACTGCGCGCTTTGCGTAGGAAGCACCGCTTGGAAGCCATCAGCTTAATGGATCAGGCGAAGATGTTAGAGCAGTTCGTGATCGACAGGATCTTACGAGATGCGGACGTGATCTGTACCACCTTAGTTGGCGCAGCAAGTCCGTATTTAGAACAAAGGCGTTTTGAGACCGTATTCATAGACGAGGCGGCACAAGCACTAGAACCCGCGACATGGATCCCGCTGCTGCGAGCCGATAAGATGGTATTAGCCGGGGATCCGTATCAACTCCCTCCTACGGTGGTTTCTTATGCAGCACAAAAAAAGGGGCTGCAAAAAACCTTGCTGGAACGCTGTATTGATGAACTGTCAAAAGTTTCCTTATTGCGGATACAATATAGAATGAACCCGATCATTATGGGTTTTAGTAGCGAGCAATTTTACAATGGAGAATTAGAGGCGGACGAGAGTGCACAATCTCATTTTTTGACTATTGACAATGATGTGCCGATTGAATTCATAGATACGAAAGATCAAGAATTTCACGAGCAGTTCAACCCAAGGTCGCAGAGTTATTTTAATCCCGAAGAATTTTACATTTTAGGGCAACATTTAGATATCCTATTAGCACAGTTGCCTAAAAATCCACCGCCGAGTGTGGGTATCATTGCCCCCTATAAAGAGCAGACCGACCACATCAGGGAAGCATTAGAAGAACACATTGCTTTATGGGGAGCGACGGATATTGCTGTAAATACCGTTGATGCTTTTCAGGGGCAGGAGCGAGATATTATTTACTTGTCTTTGGTACGATCGAATAAGAAAGGAAAGATCGGTTTTTTACGAGACATCAGGCGCATGAATGTGGCGATCACTCGCGCGAAAATGAAGCTGGTGGTGATCGGAGACAGCAGCACGGTGGGTAAGCATGCTTTTTACCGAGATTTCATTCAGTATGTGAAGGATTGGGGCGCTTATCAAAAGTTGTAAGTAGACTAAACGACAAGGCGTTACAGTGGTCAGATATTTATTGAACTACCAATAAACCATCACTACGCAATGACCTACTCTCCTCAGCGTCCATCTAAGGAAAATAAAGTATCTTCGACAGTTCTAACCAGTGTGCATGCACTTACTCCTCCTACTTCTTCTAAACCGTCTATGTTAAAGGTAGAAAAGACCTATCGTTTTGACCCCCACACTGACCTGATCGGTCAGGGTGGTTTCGGCAGTGTTTACAAGGCTTATGATGAAAACTTAGGTATTCATGTGGCCTTGAAAAAGTACTCGGGCAATATGCCCAATAAGTACAGCTTGTTTGAAGAGATCAAGCGGGTGATCCAATTGAATCATACCAATTTGGTGCGCTATTACGATGCCTTTGAGATCAAGGGCGATGCGACTTTCGCTGATAAAATTCAGGTTGGTGTTATGGAGTTGGTGAATGGTGGGGATCTGCTGGCCTTTTTAAAATCAAGACCCAGTACTGAGCAGATCCGCGAGGTTTTGGTCGGTATTTTACATGGCTTGGGTTATTTACACGCTAAAGGAATCATACATAGAGATCTTAAGCCAGAGAATATTCTACTACAAAAAGATGGCAGTAAGTTGACCGCTAAGATCGCTGATTTCGGCATCAGCAAGGTTATAGGTCAAGGTAGTGGTACCGGAGCAAGTAGCTTAGTGATCGGGTCCGTAGAGTATATGGCGCCTGAGCAATTCAACCAGCAACGCTACGGCAGAAACGGTACGCTTTCTACTAACTTAGACCTATGGTCGTTGGGTGCGATCATTTACGAGGCATTCAGCGGTTCTGCTCCTTTCGGTAAGACGACAGAGGGCGTACCACGTGATGAGGTGATGCGCAATATTCTGGACAAAGACGATATTGATTTCACAAAAGTACCTGAGCCTTTCCGTTCTATCGTGAAGCGTTGCTTGGTACGGGATGCGAATCAAAGAGCGAGAAGCGTTGATGAGTTATTGGGGCTCTTAGGGCAGAATGCGGGTAATGCCACAGAAGTACAAAACTTCAGAGTATCCACCGGAGCGATCGGCGGTACGACCGTCATGCGTAATGGAGGCAGCAATTTAGGGGCAACACCGGCGAATGCGAATAAAGAAGAGTTCATACGCGGCTTACACGAGCAGCGGGAGCTACAGGAAAAGCGCTTCTATCCAGGTGCTTTGATCCCTATTTTGACCGCCATAGCTGGCATTGCTTTTTTCTTCAGTAAAGTCACCATTTTAGGTAATGCTGCTCAGACTACTTTGTGGACCATCCCATCGATCTTCTGTGCGGCAATGGCATTGATCAATTTGATCAGTCTCTTTATCAGACGATTCAAGTACAAATTCGAGTATGTAACCTATATGGCTTCCTTTGTAGTGCTGTTTTATTTCTTAGTACAGGGAATGATGAACTTGCACTATTTAAAACTCAAAGCGGAACACGGGATCACAATGCAATTCGCCACAAGTGATTTCGCACAGCTGTATCCTTATGTAGGAGGGGGCTTGATCGTGTTCTCTATAGTAGCCGCTTTGATTTCTTGGCGTAGACAGGGTTAATAAGGACGACCATAAGGAATCGCCCCTACACTTAATACAATGTAAACTAAATAATCAGATAGTTTTGAAGCTTTCCTTAAATTTCTTCGTGTAGCTTCGTGCTCTTCTTTCTTAGTGGTTAATTGATTTTGAAAATCAAGACTTTGCTGACCACAAAGAACGAAGTACACAAAGGAGCACAAAGTCTTTTTTAAGGCTTCTGGCTAAATCATTCTTATCTAAAAACTTAGTTTACCGTGTATTTAATAAACTAAAACAATACATTTCTTTAGAGCTTGTCCTCCCAGTATCAACATATCGATTTAGATGGCTTTAAGCGTCGTTTCTCTTATGATCCCGATAAGGATCTATTGGGGAAAGGTGGCTTTTCCAAGGTCTATAAGGCCTACGATAATCAGTACCAAAGGACGGTCGCTTTGAAACTGTACTATGGGCATTTAGGCGAACGCTATAATGTATTGGCCGAGATCGATCGTATGCGGCAATTGCGTCACCCTAATATCGTACAGTATTTCGATGGGATGATGCTGCAATCGCAAAGCATCTATGATCCAGATACACAGGTGCAGGTAGCGGTTATCGAGTATGTGAATAATGGTGATCTGGATGATTTTTTGAAAAGCTACCCCAATAAGCAACGTCTGAACAGCATCATCAAAGGAATGTTGCGGGGTTTGCATTACCTGCACCAGAATGGCATCGTTCATAGAGATATAAAGCCACAAAACATACTCATTCATAAAGATGCACAAGGCAAGGAAATCTGTAAGATCGCCGATTTCGGTTTAGCGAAAAACCTATCCAAAGACACTCCCCAATCTTCCAAGCTATTGGGTACGATGGAGTATATGGCACCAGAGCAATTCAACTCCACCCAATACGGCATCAATGGAAAGCTGGATACGAATGTGGATCTTTGGTCGGTAGGCGTGATCCTTCATGAAATGTTCACGGGCACTTTGCCTTTCGGCAATAGAAACGAAGGGGTGACGCATGAAGAAATGATGTTCAACATCATGAAAGGGGAATTGGGCGAGGATATAAAAAGCGTGGAGCAGCCTTATAGAACCGCAATAGAACAATGCTTGATCAAAAGTGCGACAGATCGCATTCAAACCGCCCAGCAGTTGATCGATATCATTGACGGCAAAGACCTACCACTGAACCGCCCTGTAGTACACCAAAGCACTCAACGCAAGGTTGACCGCAAGGGACTAAGTCCTACGAACCGGCGTTTACTATTACTTGCCAATCTGATCTTCACACCTATACTGGGTATCTTCTTGTATCTGAGTTGGAATAAGCGACATCCACGCAAAGCCATGCAAATCCGCGACATCATCTGGTGGTGTGTGTCCATTTATGCCACGCTCGCCCTTCTTTTCGTCTTTTTGCGCATTTTGAAAGAAGGGGAATATGTTGACCCGAGTTATTTTGAACGTTGGCCTTTGAAGTGGGTGCCCTAAGTCTTTTTTGTCGTGTTCAAATGCAGGATACCTCCAAAAATGACACTAAGTAGCCAATCGGTGAACAATTTACCCCCACTGTACGATAATAGTAATGTTACAATTCTGTAACTTGCACTTCTGTATGCTTATTCATGCATAGTTTTTGTATCATGACTGAGCAAATCTGATCTTTAGAGATAGGGGTGCAGTGCAGGTCTTTCCAATTATTCAATCACTGGAAAACTCAACACTTCGTCTGTCCTACAAACAGGGGCAGGCTTAGGCTACACGATGCAATTTAGAGAAAGGTACCAATTTGAACCGTCGAAAGACTTGGTAGGAACAGGAGGTTTCGCCAAGGTGTATAAGGCTTTTGATACGATCCGTAAGCGGACCGTAGCTCTGAAGTTTTATAACGGAGTGTCTAGTGATAAGTACGACATCATTAGCGAGATCAACCGTATGGAGGACATCGTTCATCCTAATTTGATCCGCTATTATGATGCGACCGTGATCCAGAGCACCAATGCGATCGGAGAGATAGAGAAGCTACAGGTGGGAATCATGGAATTCGCCAATGCAGGAGATGTGGGTGGTTTTTTTAAAGAGCGCCGCTCCATGAAGGTGACCCGTGATGTGATAGAAGGCATTTTAATGGGCTTGCAATTCATGCACATGCAAGACATTGCTCATCGCGACTTGAAACCCAAGAACATCTTGCTGAATAAGAAAGCAAGTGGTGAAGTAATGGCTAAGATCGCCGATTTCGGTATCAGCAAGCGGGTAACTGGTGACGATGCCGATGTGTCTTCTCAATTGTTGGGAAGTGTGGAGCATATGGCACCTGAGCAGTTCGCGCCCGCGGTTTATGGCATCAATGGCAAGCTGGATACGAATGTGGACCTTTGGTCATTGGGCGTGATCATTTATGAGATATTCGCCGGTAAGTTGCCTTTCGGCTCACGTACGCAAGGTATCACCTATGAGCAGATCCTGAATAATATCTTATTCCAGAATTTGGAAGTGGACTATAGTCTGTTGCCCAAGCCTTATGATGCGATCGTAAAACGCTGCTTGGTGAAAAAAGCAGGACAAAGGGTCAGACAAGCCGAAGAGTTGCTGGATATTTTACGGGGTAATAACGCGGCAACTAAGGTAACTGCGAATAACACCCAAGCTGCTGGTTCTAACTCAAGTGCCGGTTCAACGTCAAACTCAAACCCAAGCAATTCATCATCAGGCAACTCAAGGGTAAATACAGAGATCATACCACCTAATCGTACCCCTAAAGCGACCAATACTCCAAATCCCACTAACACGGGCAATAGCACAACGGTACAACCTAAGTCGAATACCAATAACAGACCGCCCAACAAGGTTTATGTGGATGATACCCCTAAGTCCACCCCTACCCCTCCTCAGAACCAGGAATACATCCATGTGGACAAGGGCATCTTACAGGCTTTGAATCAAGGTAAAGAGCTGTTCAAAGATGGCGACTACAACCGAAGCTTTCAAGTATTGAGCCGCTTAGAGTCCCATCCTGCCTTTGATACAGAATCCCGTTTTTACTTGGGCTATATGTATTATAATGGCAAGTGCGGGGGCGCACATGATGTGGTCAAAGGACGTAAGATGATGAACGACGCCAAGCGCGAGAACCGAGCCTTGGTGTTAGACCTGATGGTCAAATATGTTTTAAACAACTAGGTAGCACTTTAGCGGGTAGCAAGTATAGTCAAAGCCTATAAACTCAAGTGCGTGCGGCTAACTTACTTACTATCTAATGAACCCAACTAAGCTACTCTGAGATATATCAATCAACATGGCTAAAGTACAATGCTATAATTGCAAAAAGTTGACCGCTGTAGTAGCACCGCACTACCGCTGTAAGTTTTGCAATTACCCGCTTAATAAATACATCGAGCAGAAAGAAGAACCACAAGAGGAAGTGATCATCGAGAAGATCAAGCAGGATGAACCTGAAGAGATCACCTTGAACGACCTCTACCGCAAAAACGTGCCTGAACCACAGGTCGATATTGTGGAAAAAGTAAAGGTGGCCGAGCAACTGAAAGCCGATGAAAAGATTGAAAAATCACTGACCGGACCGGTCATCGTCAAGCGCAATAAAAATCCGGAGAAAACGGGTAAGATCATTGCCGGTTGGTTGATCGTCCATACAGAAGGCAAATTACCCGTCACCTACGAGCTTTTCGAAGGAGATAATGTGATCGGTAGACCGGATGGTCCGCATCATGTAGACATCCGCATTGAAGATGATGAGTATGTGAGCCGTGTTCACGCCATCTTGCGCATTACAAAAGGCTACTTGCACCGCTTCCGCTACAGCTTGTTGGATGATGGTAGCCTTAGAGGTGGTTCACCCAGTACCAATGGGGTCTTCATCAATGGTATTGAGGAACGCTTACCTAAAGACAAAGCCGTCTTCATGCGCGATAGCGATACGGTACAGGTAGGAGTCACCAAATTGGTGTTCAAGAATACGGATTCTGCTATTGACCTGGCTTCAGCCGCCAATAGTGTTGTCAATACCGACTTCACCAATACCGTAGCGATCAGAAATCCGAATTACTAAGTACCAAGACATAAGATTTAAGACGTAAGACATAAGACTTCTTTCCCACGCTGAGTTAGTTTCATCAAAAAATACTATACTGTTACTTTTGTCCAACTACCTCAGCACTAGTCTCGCGAATTTCATTAAATTTGGTGGCTTATATACGCAGCACATCTTAAACTGCGTTTTTCATTAGTGGAAACCCTAAATCTGACCCGCTTCTATATACTATGAACAGACGCAGTAAAAATATCGTAATGGCTTTGGTTTGCGCCCTCGTGGTGATCGTCATCGCCGTTGCCGGATACAACCTCTTGCCAGCAGATACGCTACCCAGCCGCATCTTCCAATTATTGGGTGGTCAGCTGCCGGGCGGAG
Organism: Bacteroidota bacterium; assembly: GCA_020631675.1. GTDB lineage: Bacteria > Bacteroidota > Bacteroidia > Chitinophagales > UBA2359 > JAHDGT01. The sequence continues at coordinate 605 of JAHDGT010000134.1, read as the reverse complement.
TGATACAGTTCGTTACCTATTTCGCCTTCTTCTGGGGCATTTTCGAGATCAACGAACGTTCTCACCGCATCACACACGAAAAGAAAAGCTTCGAGCTGGGTCTGCTTCCAGAAAAAGAGCAGTGGGTACTCAGCCCCAATGATGTGAACGATCTTAAATTACGCATGATCGACCAAGAGAAGAACCAGCGTTTTTTAATGACCGATATCATTAAGAAAGCCTGCACCAAGTTCCGCTCCAACCGCTCCATCTCTGATGTGATCGACGTGGTTTCCATGCAGTCGAAGATCAATATGCAGCGTGCCGAAGGTTCGCAATCCATGGTGCGCTATCTGGCTTGGGCCATTCCGAGTATCGGTTTCATTGGTACGATCTTAGGTATCGCGGGCGCGATGGGCTATGCGGGTGATGCCGGTACCGACGAGGGTATCAAACTGGTTACCAACGCCCTTTTCGTTGCCTTTGACACCACGCTGATCTCGCTCTTTCTAAGTATCATTCTCATGTGGTTTTTCCACAATCTACAAGAACAAGAAGACGTGCTCCATACAGACATTGAAGAATACGTGATCGAGAATCTTGTGAATCGTATTCATGTAGAGTAA
>JAHDGT010000133.1:5201-9961 GCA_020631675.1 Bacteroidota bacterium | reverse complement strand
TGATCAGCCCCGCTACGCCGCCAAACAGGGCGCATTCAGCGGCTTCATAACCACTACTATCCCTCGCAGAGGTTCTAATGAAAAACAATACAATCCTAACGTTTGTTTTCTCATTTTTAGCGGTTAAACAATTAAATTCGTGCGACTAAAAAAATAACTAAGACTATGATGGATCAACTCATTGCTCAATTCCCGGAGCAATTATTAGAAGCCATTCGCATTGGCGAATCGGCGAATCTTACTGCGGCTAAAAAGCCGATACACAATATTTTAGTGACTGGTCTAGGCGGCTCCGGCATGGGTGCTGATGTGGTGATAGACCTATTAAATGATCAGTTACGCATTCCTATGTTGGTGAATAAAGACTATTCACTGCCCGCTTTCGCCAATGAGAACACCCTTTTGATCGCTTCTTCCTATTCCGGTAATACCGAAGAAACGATCATGGCATTAGAGCAGGGTATGAAACAAGGCGCACAGATCACCTGCGTGACCAGCGGCGGCAAAATGGAAAAAATCGCGAATGAGAATGGTTTTGATCTCATTCTTTTGCCTAAGAACCAACCTTCGCCTCGTGCTTGTTTAGGCTACTCTTTTGTTCAGCAGTTATTCATCCTAAAACATCACGGATTTATTAATGATGTTTTCGTAGCCGACTTAAAAGCAGCCGCGCAATTACTCGTAGATGAAAAAGAGGTGATCAAGGCGGAAGCGGAAGCACTGGCAAAGGCGACCTATGATAAGATTCCGATCATTTATGCGCCTGATGGCTATGGCTCTATTGCCATTCGTTGGAGACAACAGATCAATGAAAATGGCAAACTATTGTGTTGGCATCATGTGATCCCTGAAATGAACCACAATGAATTGGTAGGCTGGCGTACTGAAGATGACCGCTTCGCGCCCATCTTCTTCAAAGCGGATGATACCTTTGATCGCACAGCGATTCGTGTAAAGATCAATGATGAGATCGTACGCAAGTATACCAAAAGCGTATACCATGTTCACGCTAAAGGGAATACCCGTTTAGCGCGCATGATGTACCTTACGCACATCGGTGATTGGGTCTCTTACTATATGGCACAACTGCGAAGCATGGATGCCGTTGAGGTACAAGTGATCGACTTCCTGAAAGGGGAGTTGGCTAAAGTATAATGCATTACTGGTACAAAAAAAGCCCTAAGCGATCGCTTAGGGCTTTTTTCATGTAGGAGTTAATTGTACAAACTTTATAGAATAGCGTTCTCGAATTAACTCATTCGGACTCAGTACAAAGTCTCATGTCTCGATTCTCAAATCTCGTGTCTGAAGTCCCAAATCTATTTTCTGATCCCCTAACTATTTGGCGCATCCACAAATAAATCAGTAAACTCGAATTTGCCACCATCAAACAAACCCTTGTCGCTTAGCTTTAAGGCTGGTATGACCAATAGTGCCATGAAAGATAAGGTCATATAAGGGGCATGTAGCTTAGAACCCAGTGCTTTGGCCGCTTCGTCGATCTTATCATATGCTTGAGCCACTTGGTAGCCATGCTCAGGACTCATTAGTCCTGCAATGGGCAAGGGTAATACCATTTCTTTTTTGTCTGCCGCCAATGATAAACCGCCTTGATGTTTGATCAGTAGGTTGATGGCACTGGTGATATCTTCATCACTCACGCCAACAGCTATGATGTTATGTGAATCATGCGCTACGGTACTGGCGATCGCTCCTGATTTAAAGCCAAAGTTTTTAATAAAGGCGATCGCAGGCGGGCGTTCACTGTAGCGATCCAATACCACGAGTTTCAGTACATCATTATCTGTATCGCTGATGACTTCGCCAGCTTCGTTCTTCTTAACAGGAAAGGTTTTTGAGTTGGTGATCAGCTGCCCATCTAAGGCTTCTATCACCTGAATGTGGTCACATTCAGCAGTAAGAGCTAAGGCGGAAGTAGAAATGGGATCTATAGCGAATTGATTGGGTGTATCTGTTTTTCTGTGATCATCTACCGCTCTGCCATTTTCCGCGGCTACTCTACCGTTGATGTAGGTCGCCTCCACCTTCAACTGGTCTAAGTCCTCTACTACGATCATATCAGCAGGGTCGCCAATGCGGAGGAGTCCCATGGTCAAGCCATAGTGTTGAACCGGGTTTACGGCCGCACATTGAAGTGCTTGGAAAATAGTTAAGCCTGCTTTCATCGCCCGCTTTACCAGCTCGTCAATATGCCCATGTACCAGGTCATTGGGGTGTTTGTCGTCGCTACAGAACATCATGTTCGCATAGTGCTCAGGCAGGAGAGGAGCCAGCTCATCAAAGTTTTTCGCGGCGGAGCCTTCTCTAATGATCACTTTCATGCCGTGTTCTAATTTGAACAAGGCTTCTGCATAAGTGAAGCATTCGTGATCCGTACTGATTCCCGCGTTAATGTATTTGATGGCATCATCACCCATTAAGCCGGGCGCATGCCCGTCCACGGGCTTGCCTGCTTTTTTCGCGGCTTCGATCTTAGCCATCACCTCCGGGTCCTCAAATAGCACCCCGGGGAAATTCATCATTTCGCTGAGGTAGAAGATGTCGTCGCGCTCCAGCAATTCGGCAACGGCTGCTGCATCAATGACGGCCCCTGCTGTTTCAAAGCTGGTAGCAGGCACACATGAAGGCGCACCAAAATGGAATTTCAGCGGAGATTTTTTAGCGTCCTCGATCATAAAATCTACGCCTGCTACGCCTAATACATTGGCGATTTCATGTGGGTCAGATACCGTGGCGATCGTGCCGTGTTTCACCGCTAAGCGGCCAAACTCCCGCGGAGGCAGCATAGAGCTTTCAATATGCACATGCGCATCTACAAAGCCGGGTAGAATGTAGTGGTCGTATTCTTTCCCTTCCTCTTTGATGATGTCGACTATTTTTCCGCCGGAGATATGGATGGTAGCAGGGTAGATGCTTTCGGTCCAAACATCCACCAACATGCCGGATAGGCTATTGATCTGTATCATGCCGCGAAAGTACGCGAATTGGAGGGTTCTTTTGCCCTTGCCCGTGCAAGGGATAGGAGTGGAAATGAGCTGGATAGATGCGCCCTGAGCGGCGGGCTAAAAAGGCGGCCCAGAGGTAGCCATTTTTAGCCCTGCCAGCGAAGCAGCAGATAGCCAGTGAATTGGAATGGATAGCCCGGTGCCCGCAGTTAAAGCTTGCGCTTTTTAGACGTGAGATATGAGACTCGAGTATAGAGACTTTCGTGCCGTATGCCGATTGTTTTCTATTCTGCTAGCGCAGGCTTTTATTGCGGGTATGCACCCTGATGATTAAAAGACTTAGGAAACAACTGGAACACTTGCATTAGCAACGGACTTGCCCAATAATTCTAACTGCTGCGCTACTTTTTCATCTTCGCAGACGCCATTCATATCAAAGGTTTTCCAAGCATTGCTTACAGGTACGACCATTGGGAAGGTCCAGCCTCTGAGCGCACGCACGATGTACTCCATACTATTGATGCCTTGCATGCCTTGAACGCCACCAGCGGTACAGATCAAGCCGACTACCTTGTTGGTGAGATATTTCGGCTCATCTTCGGCAAGTAACTGCAGCCAGTCGATCGCGTTTTTGAACAGTCCGGAAATTGAACCGTGGTAGAGTGGGGTAGACCAGATGAGGGCATCCGCGGAGCGCACAGCATCGCAAAGTAATTTTACATCATCAGGTATCATTTCCAAGCGAGTATCATGCATGGGGATGATCATTTTGCCGAGGTCAATCAACTCTACAACGGCCCCCGTTTTTTGAGCGCCTTTGAGTGCGTATTCTAATGCATATTTGCTGGTAGAGAAGTCGGATAAAGACCCACCAATGCCTATGATTTTTTTCATCTTTTTTTAGCTATTGAGTTGAACAGTGACCTAACGATCGGTAAAGGTAAAAGGTTTAACATTTCGTGCTATTGAGCCAATAGACAATCTCTATGCGTACCTTCACGTTGGATTTAGGGTGATCATATAGTGTTCGTAGAAAAGGGCGACCACAGGGTCGCCCCTACATTAAATTACATTTAGGGTATGATAGGACGGATTATGATTTTCATATTGACAATAATGGCTTTTGGGAAAGCGGACTTGTCGTTACATGCCCAAGTGACCTTATTGGGTAAAGATTATACGGAGCTGAGCAAAGTGGTGCAAGATTCTACAGCGCATTTTTATTTTCCGGCGATCATGGATCGTTTGGAGAAGGGAGATACGACCAGCACCGCGGCTGATTATTTCTTGATGTATTACGGTTATGCGGCTTTGCCCGATTTTAATCCTAAAGGTGAGGCGGATTATATTCATGGCATCCAGGCTTTGAATGAATTGAATAAATATGAGGAGGCGGTCAAGGCTTGTGAGCAGTTCTTAGCTATGAATCCTACTAACCCGATTGTGTATTACGAAATGGCTTTCGCGCAACGCAAATTGGGGAATACAGCTAAAGAAGCGAATAGCTATGAACGTGCGGAGAATCTGACCTATGTGATCATGTCATCGGGTTCTGGGACGAATATGGACAGTGCGATCGTGGTGACCAGTGCTAAAGATGAGTATATGATCCTGGGCATTATGGGCTTAGAAGCCTTAGAACGCTCTGCCGAAGAGTGGGAAGGGCAATACTTTGATAGAGTAGTGGGTACGAATAAAGAAGGAGAGCAGCATACGGTCTACTTCAATACTACTTTGATCGAAACTTTTGGGAGTGAAAAGAAGGATACTCCTTTAGGTGTGAAAATGGATGTA
>JAHDGT010000133.1:0-5101 GCA_020631675.1 Bacteroidota bacterium | reverse complement strand
TTCTTCGCCCAACCATCTCTGAGTGTTACCGTTCGATTGAACACCAAATGCTCTTTGGTGCTATCGGGATCCACACAGAAGTAGCCTTTACGCATGAATTGCATGCTCTCGCCAGCAGTAACATGTGCTAAGCTGGGTTCAACCAAAGCTTCAATCACAGTAAGTGAATCCGGATTCAAGAAGTCTAAGAAGTGCTTCTCTTTATGTCCGTCAGGTGCTTCATCAGTGAACAAGCGGTCGTATAGGCGCACCTCAGCTTTTAAAGCATGTGCGGCACTTACCCAGTGGATCACTCCTTTGGCTTTTACACCGCTGGTATCTTCTCCACTTTTCGAGTTAGCGATAACGCTACAGATCAACTCTGTTACTTCTCCATTGTCATCTTTGATGACCTCATCACATTGTATGATGTAAGCTCCTTTCAAACGCACCACTTTACCCGGTGATAAGCGGAAGTATTTACGTGGAGGATCTTCCATGAAATCACCTCGCTCAATGTAGATGGTACTAGAGAAAGGAACTTCTCGTTCCCCGCTATTCTCATCACTGGGGTTATTGGTGAGGCAGAGTGATTCCACCGCTCCTTCATCCACATTAGAAAGCGTCACTTTCAATGGATCCAATACCGCCATGACACGTGGGGCGACTTTATTCAAATCTTCGCGAACGCTGAACTCCAATAAAGACACGTCGATCACATTGTTGCGGCGAGCGATGCCGATCCTATCACAGAAATTGCGAATAGAGGCAGGTGTATAGCCACGTCTGCGCATGCCACTGATGGTAGGCATACGAGGATCATCCCAGCCGTTCACATGCCCTTCTGTAACCAGTTGCAGCAGCTTGCGCTTGCTCATAATGGTATAGCTGAGGTTCAAGCGGGCGAACTCTATTTGCTGTGGCGCATAAATACCCAATTCGTCGATCAACCAATCATATAGTGGGCGGTGTACCTCGAATTCCAGGGTACAGATGGAGTGGGTGATCTTTTCAAGGCTATCACTTTGTCCGTGCGCGAAATCGTACATCGGATAGATGCACCATTTATCCCCTGTGCGGTGGTGATGGGCTTTCAAGATGCGGTAGATCACCGGGTCACGCATATGCATATTAGGCGAAGCCATGTCGATTTTGGCTCTTAGTACCCGACTGCCTTCCTCATACTTGCCATCACGCATGCCCTCGAATAGTTCCAAGTTCTCTGCTACACTGCGATCGCGATACGGACTATTGGTTCCAGGAGTGCCGGTATTGCCATGCATGGCACGCATTTCCTCGAAAGTAGAATCATCCACATAAGCCTTACCCGCTTTGATGAGTTGGATGGCGTAAGCATACAATTGGTCAAAGTAGTTGCTGGCATACAACTCTTCTGCCCACTCGAAACCCAACCAGCTCACATCTTTGCGGATCGCGTCCACATATTCTTGGTTTTCTTTGGTAGGGTTGGTGTCGTCAAAGCGCAAATTGGTCGCGCCATTGTATTTCTTCGCCAAGCCGAAATTCAAGCAGATGCTCTTCGCATGACCGATATGGAGGTAACCATTCGGCTCAGGCGGGAAACGAGTCATCACTCGTCCATCGTACTTGCCTGAAGCAATATCGCGTTCTACGATATGCTCAATGAAATTCAGCTTTTCCTTTTCCGTATTTACGGGTTCTTTACTCATCTGAAAACTATTTTTACCCATCGAACAGGATTAATCACGAATGGGTTCCATGAGGAAGCCACAAATTTAAGGATTCGTACTTTGAATTTTACGAATGATCGTTATTTAAGCAGGTTACTAGCGTTCCATAATATCATTCAGCCCTCTGGTCAGAGAACGAATGATGCCTTTTTGATGAGGATCATAGACCCAATTGGTGTCGAAGAATTCTAAAACCTCGGTATTGGCTTCTTCACTCAAGGTCAGACAATGGAATTGCGTCCCCTTGTTTTGTTGGTAATGGCGGATCTGATTCAGCACATCGGCTTGTACTTTGTGCATAATGAAGTCAGATACCATGAGTACATCCGCATCCTCATAATCATGCGTGCCCAGTTGTCGGAAGGCCTCGTACAGAGCCAAGGTGGCATCCGTGCCCCCATAAAAAGACATCTTCAAAAACTTCGCGATCTCGTTAATAGAGTTAGCAATGTCATAGAGGTCGATCGTTTGAATACCAATAGAGAAATTGATCAGGTAAGCCCTTCTATTTTGATGCATCGCCATTTTGAGGATGCCTAAGGTCAGCACCTTCGCGATTTTTTCTGGTCGTCCCATCATGCTCTCACTTGTATCTACACAAATGATGAAGGGACCTTTTTCCTTTTGATTCACTCGTTGGTGGATCTCCGTAAAATGATCTTCACTTTGCACCAGCTTCCGATCCTCATATTTAAAAGTCATCAGCTTTTTATCCGCGAACTTTTTCAGGAAGAGGAGTTCCGTATCCACATCACTCAATAAGCTGGCTTCCGAGCTGAGCATATTAGGTAGCTCATCACTATGATGCACGCCCACTATAGAAGATCTGCTGAATTCATCCACCACCCACTCTTGGCGGATGATCGTTTTTTCAAAGGTTTCTTCTTCTATCTCTATCTCCGCCTCTCGCATGCTGCCCAATAGATCCGCCAGCTCTTTGATCGCGTTTTCATCTTTGAGCAGTTCGCTGTATTCCTTTACGGTGTCAAAAGAGGTGTCTTGCCAGAGCTTTCGAGACAAATCCCAGCCTAAGTAATCAGATACGGGATCCAAAAACTCTTGCAGTTTGTGGTATTCCTGCACCTTCTTATTCATGAAGTCGAGATAGCCATCTTGCTCTTCATCAAATTTCTTGAGTTGGTACTCCAGAATTTTAGCATAGAGCAAGGCGTCCCATTGAGCGAGTAAGTCACGCACCAAAACCTCTAAACGCTCTGCTTCTTCGGTGCTGAATTGCTCAAATGCTCTCGCTCTAATAAGCTCCTTGAATTGTTGCTCAAAGAAAAGATGATCCAGTTCAGTTCTATCATATACCGAGCGGAGGTAAATGGGTAAAGCACTCCAGCGTTTCACGAAAATGTGCAGCGGAGTGATCGACCAGCCTTCTAAGCGTTCTTTCTCTTCTTCAAAAGCCTCCTTTTTGCGCACCTTTTTATAGGTCTGCCGCAACCAGTACAAAGTATCTAAGATGATGCGATGGCGTATCTTTTCATTAGAAGTGCTGATTTTCAGCAAGCCCTCGATCAGAAAGATCTTGTCCAACGCACGAGTGAAATAGTCGTAGTAGCGATCATTCAGTATCGGAATGATGTGCCTTTCCGGCTCGAACTTATTTTGGAGATACTGCACCAAATAACGCCGCATCTGCTTGTCCAAAATCCCCCCGAAAGCGATGAAGCGGTCAAACTCCTGCTCCAGTTCTTGAGCTATGTTTGAATTAGTAGTCATACACCCATTCACACATTCGTATAAGAAAACTGCAACTGTTCTAAGCGCAATTGCAAGGCTTGAAGGTGTTCTGCCACTTCTCTGAAGTTCTTTTGAACCACCTCAGCAAAAGCCGTATCCACAAAAAGGTTAGATTGAAGTTGCGATAGCTGAGTAGGTTCATTCTCCCGCATATTCGTCAATTGCCCGCCAATGAAACCTGCTAGTTGCTGGTAACGCTCATCCCAGTATTTCTGTACTATCGAGTGTGGCTTTTTCATAATGACCTCATGCGTGTCGATCAAACGAGTTTCCAGTTTATAGGTATGCTGTTTAGAGTCATGATACACCTCAATGCTATGCTCTTTCGCACTTTTAGCTGCCTTGATGCGGTTCACTAAATTTTGATTCGCATCATAGAAATTCACTACCTGCTGCTCGCCAATTTGTAGTTGTCGGTATTGCTTAATGGTAATGAACTTACCCTGAAATTTGGTGTCGGCTAATTCCAACTGAAAATACTCATCATCAACAGGCATGAGTTGCGCCTGACTGATCACATGTCGCACTCTGATCTCTTTATCCACATCCGCTTCAAACTCCTTCACCTCTTTTTTCAACATCTGCAAATTCACGGCTAAAGTATAACCATGTTTTTCCACCGCATCACTGATGGTTTTCCGGATCAGTTCCCTTTGGCTCGGTCTGCTCCACAAGCAGTGGTTCATCAATTCGCAATCCATCAGATCCACCTGCTGTCTGCCGTTCAAGAAAGCCGAACTTCGCAATAAGCGAATGATCTTCTTCCACCTACGGTCGTGAACAATGATGGTATCGCCACTCGCACCCACTCGCGCATTATGCTCTTCGAATTTCACCTTCACCAACTGGATCACATTCAGCACTTCCGCACCGATCTCTATTTTATCTATTAGCGCGCTCCACTTGTTCAATTCTTCTTCATACAGTCTTAAGTTGTCCGGAATATCGTCCTCATACACATCTTTCACATCGGTGATCATATTCAGGAAATTGCTGAATTTCTTAATGTTGCCCATCTCTAAACGAATCAGAAAACGATCCCAAATGGGTGCCAGATTCGCATTGCGGGCCGGCAGTTCATTAGAGGCGGTAATGATCCCTCTAATGTTCACTCGCATGTCCTCATCCCCATTTCTATAGATCTTCTCGTTCAGAATAGTGAGCAAGGCGTTCTGTATAGCGGGTCCCGCCTTCCAGATCTCATCCAAAAAAACAATATTGGCTCCGGGTAGATAGCGGTCGGTCAGACGTTCATACTTATCTTCCTCCTTCAGCTTTTTGATGGATACGGGTCCGAAAACCTCATCCGGCGTGCTGAATTTACTCATCAGGTATTCAAAGGACACGCCATCAGCGAAAGCATGTTTCAAACGTCTGGCAATGAGGCTTTTACCTACCCCTGGAGGTCCCAGTAAAAAGATGCTTTCACCCGCTACGGCACTCAATAAAGCCAATCTAATGGCATCCTCTCTTTCGTATAATCCCTTAGCCAAGGCAGCCAGTTTTCATTTTGCTGGCAACGTTAAGCTGTTTTTCTCTGTTTTCTACTGTGGGCTGTTCCATGCTTTCAACAACATCAATTTTGGAGAATAGTTTTGATTTTATTTCTTTTCTCAGGGCGCATGCCCGCAATAAAAAGGGGGGGATGTTTTTCATCCAAT
>JAHDGT010000620.1 GCA_020631675.1 Bacteroidota bacterium | reverse complement strand
TTGCCATTCCCTTCCTGCGAGGGATAGGAGTGGAAATGAGGGGGCTAAGGAGCGCCCTGAGCGGCGGCTGGTGAAAGCGACCTCGCGAAGCTCTTTACCAGCCTGCCAGCGAAGCAGCGAACAGCACCCGAATTGCAACGGATAGCCCGGTGCCCGCAGTGGAAAGCTGGCGCTTTCTTAGACTCGAGACCTGAGACTCGAGACATGAGATTTATCTGCTGTACGCCGATTTTTTAGCCGCTGACTAGCGCCAGCTTTGCATTGCGGGTACGCAGCCTGATGAAATAACAACGTACAATAAAAAGCAGTTTATTGAATAGAAAGATTTATTCTCGCAGCTTATTGGCATCAGACTGCGAAGCTAAGGATATTCCTACTATTTCACTATAAAGGAGTGGGTGCTTTGTGTTGCCGTGTTGCTGCATTTGAGCCAATAGCTGCCGCTGGGCGTTTCGCTGCTCAAATGTATGGGTACAAGTGGAGTGCCGATCTGTTTTTGTTGGTGTATTTTTTTGCCTTGGGCATCGAAAATTTCGATGAGGATGGGTTCGTTGTGGGCGAAGGTGCTTTCGGGCAGTTCCAGTTGGAAGCTGCCGGTATTGGGGTTGGGGTAGATCCGGATGGGTGCTTGCTCAGGTAGATCGGAAACGAAGATGCAGGCGTCTACGAATACGCCGATGCTTTCGGTGGCGGTGCAGCCTATTTCGTCAATGATCTCTAGGTCGAAAATGTAGGTGCCTGAGCCGTCTACGGTGGGTAGAACGGTGGCGAGGCTGTCATTGGTCTCGATGATCTCTAAGCCGGACCAGTTGTAGAGTACTTCGCCTATGGTACCGCTGGGCTGTGCGCTGAGATCAAAGACGCTGCCTGTGCAAACGGTATCTGGCGCGGTGATCTGTACGCTGGGCTGGGTGCTGTAAATGGTGAAGGTATCTAGGGCACTGCAATTGAGTCCGGGCACACTGGATTGGATGATGTAGGTGCTGGTATCTAAGACTTCGCTGCTGAGGCTGTCGCCTAGGAAGAAGGGCAGTTCTTCGTCGACTAAGAACCATTCGTATTGTAGGATTTCGTCTCCGATGAGTTGTATGTCTACGGTATTGCCTTTGCAGACCAGCGTATCACTGATGGAGCTGACGAACTCGGGCGAGTTGACATTGATGTAGAGACTGTCTTCTGCTTCGCAGCCGCTTAGGTCTAAGCTAACGTAGTACCATTGGTCTTCTGTTGGCGTGACCACCGCACTGATGTTGCCATCGGCATCGGGCACATTACTGCTCCAATCGAAATAAGCGTCGGCATTGGGGGTACTGGCATTCAGACCAATGGGATCACCGGGGCAATAAGGCGCATCGGTATAGGTGATCAGATCCACTTGGGGTACGGGGTTGACTTGTAGGCTGTTCGTGGCTTGTACTGTATCTATACCCAGTTCGTTTTCTACGATCAGGCTGACTTGGTATTCGCCATCTATATCAAGGTTCATATCAAGTACGGCTCCTGTGGCGGTGATGGTGGTGTCTTCATGTTCTATAAGCCAAGTATGACTGCTGGGTTCAAAATTAGACTGATCCGTTAAAGTCAGTGCCAAAG
>JAHDGT010000132.1 GCA_020631675.1 Bacteroidota bacterium | reverse complement strand
ACGATCATCAACTTAGCAAAGCGCAACATCAACCTTTTCTCGCCATGTGCCTCGAACTGAATGCTGGCGATCTTTTTATCGCCATTGCCATCCAAGACCAATAGCTTTCCGTAGCCGAAGCGTTGGTGGACCACCCTTTGCCCTGCTTTAAGATCCTTTACCGGACTGGCTTTAAAATCAGGCAGATTCAGATCAGAAGGATTACCTGTGCGCTGTTCGGATATTTTACGTGCGTTTTTAATATTGCTTTTGATCGAGCTTTTAAAGCTGCTGTAGCTATCTGTTTGTCTGACGCGATTAAAGCTGGGCTTTTTACCTCGCACATCTACCATGCTTGGAGGTATTTCATCAATAAAGCGACTTTGATCGGCATATTGTAGTTGACCGAAACGGTAGCGGGAGTCGGCACAACTTAAAATCAGTCGGTCTTTAGCACGAGTTACCGCTACATAGAATAAGCGGCGTTCTTCTTCCAGTTCTGTTTTGCTGTTGGTGGATCGCTTAGAAGGGAATAAACCCTCTTCCATACCGACCACGCACACACAGGGGAACTCCAAACCTTTGGCCGAGTGTACGGTCATGAGTTTGACCACATTATCATCCTCTTCTTCATTGTCGGCATCGGTGAGGAGGCTGACTTCTTGGAGATAGGCACCTAGGCTTGCATCAACTGTACCCGTGATCTCGCTGACGACACCTGCTTTTTTATTATCGACAAAGGATTTGATCGAGTTGAATAATTCTTGAATGTTCTCATAGCGATTCAAACCTTCTACACTTTTATCATTGTGCAGTGTGGTGACCAAGCCACTTTTCTCTCCCACTTTAACCGCTAGGTTATAGGCATCCGTTTTGAGTGATAGGTCCGCGAAATAGCGCAGCATTTCCGTGAAGTTACCGATCGCGTTTTTAGTACGTGCGGCCAGCTTGAACTGACCAATATTGCTCAGCACTTGCCAGATGGGCACATTCATCTGCTCGGCGGTCTTGCTCACTTTATCCATGGTGGTTTTGCCAATACCCCTTTTGGGGTAATTGATGGCGCGGCGCATGGCCTCTTCATCATTCGGATTGACCACTAGGCGGAGATATGCCATCAGGTCTTTGATCTCTTTGCGCTGGAAGAAAGATAAGCCCCCATACACTCGGTATTTGATGCCTTTACGGCGTAGGGCTTCCTCCATAATACGCGACTGCGCATTGGTGCGGTAGAGGATGGAGATGTCTTTGTTCTGGTAGTGGTCGCGCAGCTTGTACATATGTATGGCATCCGCGATCAGGCGACCTTCATCACTATCACTGGCTGCTTTGACGACTTGAATGCGCTCACCATCTGCTTTATCGGTCCATATCTTTTTATCGATCTGATTTTCGTTTCGAGAGATGACGATATTGGCCAGTTTCACGATCGCCTTTGTAGAACGGTAGTTCTGTTCCAGCTTAAAGATTTTCAGCTCAGGGTAATCTTTCTGGAAATTGAGGATGTTCTGGATCGTAGCACCACGGAAAGCGTAGATGCTCTGGGCATCATCACCTACAACACCAATGTTCTTATGGTTGGCGGCCAAGAGTTTGACAATAGCATATTGCGTGTGGTTGGTATCCTGAAACTCATCGATCATGAGATAGCGGAAACGAGATTGGTATTTTTCTCTTGCTTCGGGATGTTGAGCCAGTAAACGATGCATGTGTAGCAATAGATCGTCAAAGTCCATTGCGCCCGCTTTGCGTAGGCGGGCTTCGTATAGCTCGTACAAATGCCAGATATCCCCTCTTTGTGCAGCACTATCGGCACGTCGTATTCTTTCGTCGGCACTGTACTCGGCAGCGGTGATCAGTCGGTTTTTAGCACTGCTGATCCTATTCATCACCAAGTTGGGGGTATACAATTCGCTATTCAAGTTCCGCTCTTTGATGAGCGTTGAAATAAGGCTTTTACTATCTTGGGAATCGTAGATGGAAAAGTTACTCGGGAAGCCCAGTTTATCTGCTTCAATGCGCAGTATACGGGCGAATATGGAGTGAAAGGTACCCATGTATAGTTGACGGGCGGATTCAGGACCAACGATTTGCTCGATCCGTTCTTTCATTTCACGGGCGGCCTTGTTGGTGAATGTCAGTGCTAGTATGTTGTAAGGCTTCACCCCCTGATGAATGAGGTGGGCGATACGGTAAGTCAATACACGGGTTTTACCAGAACCAGGACCAGCGATGATCATGACAGGCCCTTCGATAGTGGTGACGGCTTTGCGCTGTACATCATTTAGTTCGTTCAGGTACGCATTACCGCCTGCTGCCCCAGGAAGGGGTGGATTGTGAAAAAGATCGGACATGCGGTAAAATTAAGGATTTTCCTTTGAGCAAAATCGAGCGTGACATTTATCATATCTACCGTCCATATTTCGTCTGTTCCTACAACAGCTTGTCCCTCCAATATGGTGATGTTCATAAATCATCTAAAGACAAGCTATAGAGGTAGTACTTGATTCTACTTCCTAAGCTTAATGTAAAATGAGAACATTTTTATTTTTCCTACTGATCGCCTGGTGTGCTGGTTCTGTGTATTGGTATACCTGCGAGTTAGATTTCAATGCGGAAAACAACTGCAGCTGTTTTAATAAGAAAACTACAATTGCGGAGCCTACGATAGAGAAAACACCCCTCTTGGTTAAAGATGGTGTACGCAATGTGGTAAGAAGCGAGGAGCACTTCCGATTTGGGGTTTCTGATGCCGCACCGAAGATGGAGAAGCAGACAAGTACCGCGATGGACAAATTGGTTACTTACCTGAAGAATAATGAGGAGAAGCGTTTGAACATCATGGGGTACTACCATCCTACCCAAGAACAGTACAAGGGCTTGGCGAACAATTTGGGCAAGGCACGTGCGGAAGAATTGAAAAAGTATTTAGTGGGCAAAGGCGTTGCGGGAAGCAGAATAGAAGCTTTCGGGAAGGCGGATACCGACTTGCAGTTCAGCAATGAAGAATTGTACGGGGGGATAGACTTGCGCTTATCGAATGTGCGTAAGCCAGTGGCGAAGATCGTTCCCAGACCGAGCTTTGTAGTGATGGATGGTAAGGATACGATAATAAATACCCAAGAGCATTTTGGTTTCAAGAAAAACGATGCGAATCCGGCTATCGGTCCAGAGGTTCAGAAGAATCTGGATAATATGAGCGACTATCTGGATAAAAACAAAGGTAGAGAGCTGATCGTAGTAGGGCAGTATGCCGCGGATGAGAAAAATGCTAGTGAACATCCGGATCTGGGTATCGCTCGTGCGGAGGCTGTGAAAAAGAAGATGAGCAAGGCACCACAAGATCGAGTGAAAACCCGTTCCGAAATGGCGGAGTTGCACTTGAAAGATGGTGCGGTGATCGGTGGGGTGCGCTTTGATATGAATGTGACCGAGGAGGTGCAAAAGAACATCAAAGCGGAAGCACGTACTTTCTTTTTTGATACCGGAGAGCGTTCTTTTGATGTTGACGCGGAGATGGAGCAGTACTTCAAGGATGTGAAGACGTACTTAGAACAAGATAAAGATGCCAAAGTCTTACTGACCGGTTATGCGGATACAGTGGGCTTGGCAACGACCAATATGGAGCTTTCTTCTGGGAGAGCTATTTTTATCAAGGAAAATTTGGTGCGTTTGCAGGTAGATGCGGATCGTATCAATACCTTGGCGAAAGGAGAGAATACGACCTATAAGACCAACGCCCGGAACAGAAGGGTGGAGATGATAATGAAGTGAGAATTTGAAAATAAAGAGGTGGGATGACCACTTCGCCCTCAAAAAAATAAGGATAAGATCATGCCTGAAATTACACCGCAAATGTGGGAAGATATCGCGACCATTGGACTGATGTTGTTGGTGGCGATGCTATTGGTATGGCTGCTGACTTGGTGGAAGCACAGCAGACGCTATAAAAAGCTGAATGGAGAATACCAGGACTTGAACGGCAAGTTCGGTGTTTTGCAAGGCGACAAGGATAAGATTCAATCGGCTTATGATTCTGCTGAGCGTTCGCGCTTGAGTTTAGATGAACAGTTGACTTCTACGAGAGGACAGCTGGAATCCGCGAATAGTGAATTGAGCTTGTTGAAGGTGGACAGTGGGGATCTGCAGACCAAGTATGATGCTTTACATAGCCAGCATGCGGACACGAAGGCTTTGCTGTTAAAGATGCGCCAAGAGATGGGTGTATTGCAGAGTGGTTACGAGTCTATTGATGCTGATTTGGCGGCTAAGGATGCGGTGATCTCTGAAAAAGACACGACGATCAATAGATTGTTAGAGATCGAGAAGCAGTACGGTACTTTATTGGGTACGCAAGGAAGCTGGGATGATGAGAAGCGTGAGCTGAAGTTGAAGTTAGATGAGGTGGCGAAGCAACGTGACCTTTATGCGAAAGATCTGGAAGAAGCGAAAGCCTTTGGTAATGCTTTATCTGAAGAGAATGACAAACAGACTGCTGAGTTAGAACAGCTATTAGCAGTGCGTATGGAATACCAAAAAATGCGCCCGAAATTTGAGGAGTACAAATCGGCCATTGTGGAGGCGAATGCTTTGAAAGGCAATAGTGAGAGCATGGTGAGTGAGCTGGAGGACATGAAGATCAAGCAGCACAATTTGGTGGTGAAATCAAAGAGTGACGCGCAGAAGATCGCTCAGTTGAAGGAGCAGTTGGTGAGTAAGGAAATCGAACTGCAACAGGAAGCTGGCAAACACGGCGACTTGGCGAATATGGAGCAGGAGGTAGTCCGCATGAATAAGCGAGTAGAGAATATTGAGGCGCATAACACGGAATTGTCTTTGAAGTTAGAGGAATCGCAAAAAGAATCGAAAAAGCAGTTGGCACAAATTGATTCTTTAGAGATGGATTGGACGAAGTTCAAAGAGTTGAAGAATGATAAGGAATACCTGAAGCAGAAGGTGACGAACCTAGAAAAGCACAATCACGAATTGACTTTGTCTTTGAGTTCGGGTAAGGACGTGGATCCCGCGCTATTAGCGGCAAGTGCTCCAACGGACGCTCCTGCCCCAGTAGTTACCGATGAGGCGAAGGCTGAAATCGAGTTGATGAATACGAAACTATCTGCCTTAGAAGAAGCGAAAAAGGCTTATAAGGCCAGAGTGGATGAGTTGGAAAAAGAGCAGAAAAAATTCAAATCGGAGATCAGTGGTTTGAAGAAAGATGTAGCAGAGGCATCTAAAGCCGCAACGACAGGCGGCGAAGATGCGGAAGGTTATAAGAGTGCTTTGGCGGAGGCGCGTAAGCAGTTAGAAGAGAGTAGAGCGCGTATTCAGAAATTACAAGCGGATCTGGATGCTCAGGCGAAGAAGCAGGCGGAAGCGGTCAAGAAGGCAGAGGAGGCAGCGGCAAAGGCTGTTGAAGCTGCTAAGCCAAAGCCACCTGCGCCTAAAAAGACGAACGCCAATTCTTCTAATTCTAAACAAGCGGATAAATCAGCGGTATTAGATAAAATACGTGCGAAGGCGGCAAATCTTGATTTTTCTTCTATTGGTAAAGCGGATGAGAGTGAGAGGGATAATTTGAAAGAGATCAAGGGGATCGGCCCTTTCATTGAAGAGAAGTTGAATGCCTTGGGCATTTACACTTTCCGCCAGATATCGAACTTAAGTCCGAAAGACGAAGACAATATCACGGATGCGATCGAGTTCTTCCCAGGGCGTATTCGTAGAGACCGTTGGGTAGCGCAGGCGAGTCGCTTATTGAAGCGTAAGAAGAAGTAGTGTGCCTAACGAACGAATAGGAGAATGAAAAAAGGGGCGGTATCCAATTGGATACCGCCCCTTTTTTATTGAGGTAAGAGAATTAATACCATCAATACGCCAATTCAGATAAGAACTTGATGCGCATTAATCGGATGTCTTCTTCGGTGTACTCATCTTCTTCTAGTTCATGATAAGCGGCTTTAATGGAATCATTCTCGGCCTCCATGAAATAGTCGTACAACTCTTCCTGCTGGTACTCATCCAAGCAATCATTGATGTGGTAGTCGATATTGAGTTTCATACCAGAATCAAGAATGGTTTCGATCTCATGTAGTAGCTCCTCCATGTTTATACTGAGATCGCGAGCGATCTGGTCGAAAGAGATTTTGAGGTCGATGTTCTTAATGATCGTGACCTTGCTTTTAGATTTAGAAGCAACGGTTTTGATCAGTACATCTCCCAAGCGTTCGATGTCGTTCTCCTCAACATAGCCTCCGATCAATTCTAGGAAGTCTTTACCATATTTACGGATCTTACCCTTATTTACCCCATTGATAGATTCCAATTCTTCGGAATTGATGGGGTAGAAAGTGGCCATTTCTTCAAGAGAGCGATCCTGGAAGACCACATAAGTCGGCACTTTCTTGCGTTTAGCCACCTCTTTACGCAAGTCTTTCAGCATACCCAGTAAAAGAGGGTCTAAAGCACTGCCCTTGCGAGCACTATCGGTATCAGAGACAGCAGCTGTGCTTTTCAGGTCGTGATTCAATGCGATCTGTATGTCACTAGGTGTTTTTAAGAATGCTTCGCCGGCAGCTTGGACTCTTAAAACGCCATAATGCTCGATGTCTTTACGTACCCAGCCTTTGATCGTTGCTTGAGTAATGACCGAATTCCAGAAGCCATCATCATGTGCTTTTCCTGCGCCGTACAAGGCATTGCTATCTATTTTCGCATCGCTTCCATTGTGTACAGCAGTACCTCTTAAGAAGCTCACTACATATTTCGCATTGTAGTTTTCTTTCAGGCTCTGAATGGCTTTAATGAGTAAAACCATTTCTTCCTTCACATCTACCTTTTCTTTCGGGTGGCGACAGTTGTCGCAGCCATCGCAGGTGTTTTTTCCAAAGTCTTCACCGAAATAGTGTAAAAGGAATCTACGTCTACATTCCGCGGTTTCCGCATAGGAAGTCACTTCTGCAATATGCTGTGCACCAATATCCCGCTCAGAGACCTTCTTATCGCGCATGAATTTCTCCAACTTGGTCATATCGGCATAGTTGAAGAAGCCCAAACAAGTGCCTCCCATGCCATCACGACCGGCTCTACCTGTTTCTTGGTAGTAGTTCTCCAAGCTTTTAGGCATATTGTAGTGGATCACAAAGCGCACATCGGGCTTGTCGATACCCATACCGAAAGCGATAGTAGCCACGATCACATCCACATCTTCAGATAAAAACTGGTCTTGTCTGGAAGAGCGAGTAGAAGAGTCTAAACCAGCATGATAAGCCGCTGCTTTAATGCCGTTGGCCACCAATTGCTCCGCTAGTTCTTCCGTCGTTTTTCTGTTCAGGCAATAGATGATGCCAGAACGCTGCCCATCTTTTTTAATGAATCGAACGATATTGGCGAGTACTTCATCTTTTTTGCCTTTAGGACGAACATCATAGTACAGATCCGTACGGTTGAAGGAGCTGATGTAGATATCAGGTTCTTGCAGTTTTAAGTTCTTGATGATGTCCGTACGCACTTTAGGTGTGGCGGTAGCTGTTAAGGCAATGATCGGAATATCTGACTTTATGTCGTCAACCATTTCACGGATGCGGCGGTACTCCGGGCGGAAGTCATGCCCCCATTCGGAAATACAGTGCGCCTCGTCAACAGCCACGAATGAAATATTCAACTGTTGAAACAATGCTATGGTTTCTGCTTTGGTAAGCGTTTCCGGTGCTACATATAGTAGTTTGGTCTCGCCAGCTAACAAATCCTTATGCACCTGCTTCAATTGCGTTCTGCTGAGTGAGGAATTCATGTAGTGGGCAATGCTATCGTTGCTACTATAGCCCCTGACCAGGTCTACTTGATTTTTCATCAAGGCGATCAAAGGGGATATGATCAATGCTGTACCCTCCTGCATGATCGCAGGCAACTGGTAACACAATGATTTCCCACCTCCTGTAGGCATGATCACCAAGGTGTCTTTATCGTTTAATAAACTCTTTATGATCTTTTCTTGATCACCCTTGAATGCATCAAATCCAAAATACTCCGCTAATGCATTATGTAATAAATCACTTCCTGCTGCTATCATTATATCTGCGTTGCTTTCTTTTTACTTGTAATGGATTCCAGTAATACGATCTTGCATATCCGAATATACAAAAAAAATACAGCATGTAAGCCGCTTTTAAAAAGGCTAAAAGCAAAGCTATGTTCATGCTTTAAGCATCCCCCTTTCTCTTTCGCAAAGGCCCGACTTCATACCCTCCCTCTAAGGTCAATTCGAGCTAAGAGAGTTGGTTTCAAACAAAGAAACCAAGCCATTAAAATGGCTGTATGTTCAAAAGAAACGAAGCCCAAGAGCGAAAACAAAAGTATAGGGGATAACTTTGTTTATTGCTTACTCTTTGGAGCATGAAGAGCCTAAACCGATCATGCGTTTAAAAGGGGAGTGTTAGGTCTGCTAAGATACTAAATCGGCATCACTTAGTCGGATAGTTTAACACTATTTTATAGGCTTGATGACAGCTGAAAGACGTGAGACAGCTAATTGATAATGTTATATCTAATTCCTTAACATTAAGGAAAAGCTAGCAAGTGTTTGTTCGTGATAGTCTGCTAAATCCAATGCTTCCGGGTCAATCTCATCATGGTCTGCAGTAAGTAATACCGAAGTGCAACAAATCCCACAGGCAAGTTTCATATCCGAAAGGGAATCACCTATGAAAATGGTTTTTTCGAAATCAATATCATGGTACCTATCTCTGGCTTGTTCCACCATGCCTGTTCGCGGTTTACGGCAGGCACAGCCTTCACTTGCTAAATGCGGGCAATAAAAGAGGTCGGTGATTCGCCCGCCTGCTTGAGCTATGCTTTGTAGCATATGATCATGTATCTCGCCCAGATCTTTTTCACTCATGAGTCCCTTACCCACTCCTTGTTGATTCGTGACAATGATGATGTGAGCAAAACACTGACTAAGTGCTGCGATAGCGTCCAAAGCTCCGGGCATCCAATTAAAGTCTTCTTTACGCAGCACATAGCCCCTATTAGGCGCATTGTGATTGATCACCCCGTCGCGATCCAGAAACAGTGTCCAGTCAGTAAAATCTTGTTTGAAAAAAGAGGGTGTGTTTTCCACTAATAGGTGCGACATGTTAAACTACCTCATTATTTAGGTTACAGTGCGCTCTGTACAAAGTCTCAAGTCTCATATCTCGAGTCTCAAGTCTGATTACCTAAGCCACCTCTACAACAAATCCTTCAAATAACGAGCCGTATGGCTATTCTTTACCTTCACCAATCCCTCTGGCGGACCTTGATACAACAACTGTCCACCCTCATCACCACCATCCGGACCTAAGTCGATCACATGATCCGCACATTTAATGATGTCCATATTATGCTCTACAATAATGATGGTATGTCCTTGATCCACCAAAGCATTAAAAGCTTTTAATAATTTACTGATGTCGTGAAAATGCAGGCCCGTACTAGGCTCATCAAAAATGAACAGCATCGGTAAGGTTTTCTTCCCTTTCGCCAGATAGCTGGCCAGCTTCACGCGCTGTGCTTCACCCCCGCTCAAGGTGCTATTGCTCTGCCCCAATTGCACATAGCCCAAGCCCACGTCTTGTAGTGGTTTCAGCTTCTGCATCACATCCTTACGATCTTCAAAAAACTCAACGGCCTCATCAATGCTCATATTGAGTACCTCGTCAATATTTTTCTCTTTATAGCGCACGTCTAAAATCCCTCTCTTAAAACGCTGACCATTACAGTCATCACATTCCAATTTCACATCCGCTAAGAACTGCATCTCTACAACTACGTGCCCATCGCCCTTACAAGTTTCACATCTACCACCTTCTACATTAAAAGAGAAATGCTTAGGTGCGAAGCCTCGGATCTTAGATAAGCCCTGCGAAGCGAACAGCTCTCTGATCGCATCATAAGCCTTCACATAAGTCACCGGATTAGACCTGGAAGACCTACCTAAAGGGTTCTGGTCGATCAGCTC
>JAHDGT010000619.1 GCA_020631675.1 Bacteroidota bacterium | reverse complement strand
AGCGGGCATCTAAGAGGTGTAGGGTTTCTCCGCTTTCTGTGGTGCTGCTCATCCAATGGTCTAAGTCGGTGGTGCTGATCAGGGGTACGCTGTGTTTGTACATGCCGCTGAGCATGAGGGCGTAGGTACTGTCGTTCACGTCTATTTCTTGGGCATTGGTGTTGCAAGAAGAAAAAACACTAGCTAAAGCGAGTATAATCAAGTGTAGACGCATAATTTGAAAATTTGAGAATGAGTCAATTTGAAAATGATGCCTCAACCCATCTGTTTACCTTTATTGTATAAAAGGTAGTTTATACTGAGCATAGAGAATGTGGAACAAAATCAATTCCACATTCTATGGACAGCATTTCCCCTGCAAAGGTTCATTTTGCTTCGCGAATCAGTTGAAAAGCGTTTATCTTGCTGCTTGAAATTAGTACATTGTAAAGTGAGTTTATTGAAAGGCTTCTTTAGCTAAGAGCTTTAATAAAACTTAATGTTCTTAGTTCTTCGTGCTCAGTTAATCCTAACTCAACAAATAGGTCAACCACAAAGAAAGAAGAGCACGAAGTTACACGAAGACTATTTAGAGAAAGCCTCAAGATCATCGTGTATCGCAATCATTTACTTTCCTATTAGCATAAAGGCGCAGGCAAGCAGCGCCGCTACATAATCAGACACATATTCACATCATGATATTAGTTACGGGTGGTACAGGTTTGGTGGGTTCGCAGCTATTGCGACAATTGGTAGCGGCGGGGGAACGTCCTCGGGCGATCAAGCGGGCATCCAGTGATCTGCGCTTGGTGGCGGATATCGCGGATCAAGTAGATTGGTTCGAGGCGGATCTAAATGATGTGGTCGCACTGGCAGATGCGATGGAGGGAGTGACTCAATTGTATCATTCGGCAGCGGTGGTGAGTTTTGACCCTCGTAAGGCGGCAAGCGAAATGATGCGGCAGGTAAATATTGAGGGTACCGCCAATGTGGTGAATGTAGCTATTGAAGCGGGGGTGAAAAAGCTTTGTCACGTCAGTTCTATTGCTGCGATCGGGCGGAGTGCCGACCCTAAAAAAACGCACATCAGCGAAGCGACTAAGTGGGTGACTTCCGCTTATACCTCTCGCTATGCTAAGTCTAAGCGTGGGGCGGAAATGGAGGCATGGCGCGCGCAGGCGGAGGGATTAGCCACTGTGATCGTAAACCCTGCTGTGATCTTAGGGGAAGGCTTTTGGCATAAAGGCTCGGCAAGTATTTTTAAGCAGTGCCACGAGGGGCTATCCTTCTACCCTACTGGCGCGAGTGGTTTTGTAGATGTGCAAGATGTGGCAAATGCCATGATCTTACTCATGAATAGCCCTATTGAAGGAGAACGCTTTATACTGAATGGACACAATCGCCCTTTTCAAGATTTGATCAATTTGATTTGTGCTGAGTTTGGAAAGGAAGCCCCTAAACGGGCGGCCACGCCTTTGGCTTTAAAGATAGCAGTGACTTGGGAACAACTCAAAATGCGCTTCACGGGTAAAGCACCTGCTATAAGCTCGGAATCTGTAAAGACCTTTTCTTCTTCTTTTACTTATGATTCTTCGAAATTATTAGCGGCTTTGCCTGA
>JAHDGT010000618.1 GCA_020631675.1 Bacteroidota bacterium | reverse complement strand
AAACACGATAATGAAAATTCTTCTTTTAGATAATTACGATTCCTTCACCTACAACCTACTGGCTTATATACGAGAGCTAAGTCCAGCACCCGTAGATGTAAAAAGAAACGACCAACTCGAATTGAGCGAGGTGGAAGCTTACGACAAAATCCTCCTGTCTCCCGGACCAGGAATCCCCGAAGAAGCGGGTTTATTACAGCCCATTATTCGCACTTATGCCAGCAGCAAAAGCATTTTAGGCGTCTGCCTCGGACATCAAGCGATCGCGGAGTGCTTCGGAGCCAAACTCTTTAATATGCCCGATGTACATCACGGCATCGCCGCCCCGGTCAATGTACTGGATGATCATTCCGTTTTGTTTCAAGGCTTACCCAAAACCTTCCAAGCGGGCCGATACCATTCTTGGGCAGTAGCTCAGGAAGAACTACCCAGCTGCATTAAGGTTACTGCAACAGATGATGCGGGTAGGATCATGGCACTCAAACATGAAGAACACGATTTAAGAGGCGTGCAATTTCACCCCGAATCCGTACTTACTGAACATGGACACGCCTTGTTAGATAACTGGCTAAAGAACTAAAAAACATATAAATCTCCATGTAGGGGAGGACCCATGTGTCCTCCCGTTTTGCCGAATCAAAGTTTTTTAAGCATTTTGAAATGAAAACAATACTAACAAGACTATACCAACAACAAAACCTCACCGAAGCCGAGTCTTACCAGATCATAGTAGACATGGCCGAAGGAAAATACGACCAAGTTCAAATGGCGGCTTTCCTCAGTGCGATGAACATGCGTAGCATTACACTGCCTGAGTTATCTGGTTTTAGAAACGCTCTCTTGGATCTATGTGTAGCAGTTGATTTAGACGGAGAAACCGTGATAGACCTCTGTGGTACGGGCGGAGATGG
This sequence comes from Bacteroidota bacterium, assembly GCA_020631675.1. Classification (GTDB taxonomy): domain Bacteria; phylum Bacteroidota; class Bacteroidia; order Chitinophagales; family UBA2359; genus JAHDGT01. The sequence goes on along the minus strand of JAHDGT010000618.1, from coordinate 687 downwards.
GAAAGATACATTCAATATCTCAACACTCACTTCATTTGTAGTAGCGGGTGCAGGGGTTAAGGTGGCCAAGCATGGTAATTATGGGGTGTCATCCGCTTGTGGTTCTTCAAATGTGATGGAGCATTTGGGCTACCGTTTTACGAATGAAGTAGGGCAGCTCAAAAAACAATTGGAGCAAAGCAACATTTGCTTTCTGCATGCCCCTTTATTCCATCCAGCAATGAAGCATGTCGCACCAGTAAGACGAGCCATGAAAGTGAAGACCTTCTTCAATATGCTGGGACCATTGGTGAACCCATCCAGACCACAATACCAAATGGTGGGGGTTTTTAGCTTAGAGTTGGCTCGTCTCTATGCCTATTTACTACAACAATCAGATAGGCAATATGCCATCGTACACAGCTTAGATGGCTATGACGAAATATCCCTGACAGGCGATGTGAAAATCACCAGACCTCAAGGAGAGTCTTTATACGCGCCTTCCCATTTTTTAAGTGAAGCATTGGATCCAGCCGACCTTTTCGGAGGTAAAACAGTAGCCGAAGCCGCAGGTATTTTCACCCGTATTTTAGAAGGCGATGGTAGCCAAGCACAAAACAATGCGGTAGTGGCAAATGCCGCCACAGCTCTTCAATGCAGACTGCCCGAACAATCTTGGACCGATTGCATTGAACAAGCCGAAGAAAG
>JAHDGT010000131.1:2208-10062 GCA_020631675.1 Bacteroidota bacterium | reverse complement strand
GGATGGCGGGGCGGCCCAGAGGTAGCCACCGCCAGCCCTGCCAGCGAAAAGCCTTTGGGCTTGCCGAATTTAGTGGATAGCCCGGTGACCGCAGTGGAAAGCTGGCGCTTTCAGACGTAAGACATAAGACACAAGACGTAAGAATCGTGCTGTATGCCGAATCTTTATCCCTTAGCTATCGCCAGCTTTTTATTGCGGGCATGCGCCATACAATTCATTATTATTAAAATTTCGCGCTTACTACGCAGCTTTCTTTGAAGCGTTGTACATCTCCTGAATCGTTGATCACTTCTGCGAGGATAATGTAGATGCCGGCGGCTACTTTATCGCCTGCATCATTGGAGCCATCCCACTTGTAGCGGCCTTCGCTGCCGAGTACTTCATTTCTGACCAAGTGTTTGACTTCGCGACCTCTGCTGTCGAAGATGGTGAGGTTCATGCTGTAGCCGGGGGTGTCGAAGGTGTAGAGAATGTTCAGTAAATCTCTATCACCATCACCATCTGGGGAGAAGGCGGGCGGATCCAGGCTGATGCTGCTTGCTGGGGCAGCAGTGGCGTAAAATTGAGAATTGAGGTAACCGGGCGTACCATAGCAAGCAGACGCTGCTGCGGAATGCCAATTATTAGGATCTTCTGATGGTTCGTTATAGTCTACGCGTTCTAAGGCGATGCCATTATCATCGTCTATTTGGGCATTGTGGTAATCGTCTTCGTAGATCACCAGATCGAGCACATTAGTCAGAAGGGTAAGGCTGTCGGCAGGGAAGCTGCTGACGGCGATCGCGCCCAGATCATCATTCAAACTGGGTAGGTCAACAGATATAAAAACGTTTTCGGGAACGGGTCCGCAGCCTCCGCCATAGTTATTCAGAACGCTGTTGCGCAGGCGATCAGGCGTGAAGGCATCACCTGTATAAATGGTGCTGAGTTCACTTAGTACGATATAGCTATCTGGCAGGATCGTCCAGCGATCCAGGCTAATGATTTTGAAATCCTCTAGAGGAGCAGCCAAGCTGAGTTCTACATCTTTAGTGGCGGTGTACCACTCACTTAGATCAATGGTTTTGTTTGAGCGATTGTACAGCTCTACATAATCCGTACCACCCGTATCTGGGTTGAATAGTATTTCGTTGATCACAATGTCATTCGGCTCGGCAGCAGTGGGGAAGCCGAAGTCCACTTCATTCTCTAAGTTAAGGGCATTGCCTACACAATCACTTAGTCCACTAACCGTAACGGTATAGACTTGGGCAATGTCAATAGAATTGGCAAGTTGGAGCTGTACGATACTGCTGCCCGCGCCACGCATGCTCACATTGACTGGCTGACCGATACCACCGCTGATCGTATAGTTAGTGGGATCCAAAAGTGCAGCGCGTTCTATGCTTTCATTGAAGTACAGGCGTAGGGTGATGGCATTGGTCATTTCAGCACGCAGGAGTATGGGCGCACTTTCGTCCGAGTTATCTGCATCTACGCTATTGATCACACCGGGGGTACCTCCGCTCGGGTCTACTGAAGCCGTATAATTGTAGTAAGTACCACAAGGGTTTTGCGGGTCGATGCGCTCAATGGTCCAGCCGCCGCCGTCTTTTACTTCATCTTTGTAGTAAGCCGTACTGTAGTACATATGATCGATCACCTCATCGGTGGCATCTGTCAGCGTCAGGGTTTCAGAGGTGGTGTTCAGATCCACCATATTGTCTACCCCTAAAACCGGAATGCCGCGCTCGGTGAATTGATAGGCTTCTTCGGCATCTGTTAGGATCACGTAACTATTAGGCAAGAGCAAATAGTTGCCTAATACCGCCGTATCCGGCTTCGCATCAATCAAGAACCAGTTCTCTAATGCTATGGTCTTGTCAGATCGGTTATACAGTTCAATGAATTCCGCCTCGGGTAGGTCCAATGTCTCCAAATCGAAACCGACTTGGGGTTCTAGGTCGACATACACCTCATTGACCAACACATCATAAGGTTCAGGCTCTCCGGGAAGGGCGACGGAAACCGTGAGTCCGGCCGTCGCATTATCCACACAGTCCTCTACGCCATTGATCGTTAAGGTGTACAGAATACCCGCTTGTAGATCAGCATCTAACATCAGCACGACGGATTCTGTATCTTCTATTACAGTAGCAATACCAATACCCTCACTCATGCTGTAATTGGCTGGATTGGCTGCTGTTGTAGCATCTAAGGTCTCATTGAAAAAGAGTTCTAAAGAAGAAGGAGAATCTATGCTGGCACTGATCACTATAGGGGCTAAATCATCTACATACAGACCCTGCACACTATTGACTGCTCCGGGCGTTCCGCCGTCTTCATCTTCCGAGGCGATCCAGTTGGCGGGCGTATCACAGAGATTATCCACATTGATGCGTTCTAGAGTCCAGCCGCCATTGTCTTTATCCTCATCGCGATACCAATCACTGGAATAAGCTACCACATCTACCAGGTTGCCCGCATTGTTCAAGAGTGCGATCTCATCACCACTATTATTCAAAGAGGGGAAACTGGGTACGGCTACGACTTGAATATCTGGCAAGGCGGACCAAGCATCAAAGGCATCTCCTGTAGGGCAAATTATGAGGTATTCGCCAGCTGCTAAAGTAGTAGGAGGTATGGTAGCACCCTCTTCAGGATAACTATCTGTAAGGCTCCAATTACTAAGATCAATGCTTAGGTCAGTTCTATTGTACAGTTCCACAAACTCGAAAACTGGCAAACCTACTTGTGGTTCTGGATCCGGGAATAGCTCTGTAATGACCACATCACTGGTACTTGCCTCGAAATAGGTGATGGGTATAGTTTCTGAAAAAAGATTTCCAGCAAGATCCGTTACACCACTTACGTTCAAGTTATGCTCTCCTGTTGTCATTGGTGAGCTGGTGGTTACGGTCACAATAGCAGGGTCCGCATCAACTACCGCACTGGCAATGCCAAAAGAGAAAAGATAATTACTTGTGTTCTCAGCTGTAGCCACATCTAATGGCTCATCAAAAGTCAGTTGAATCGTACTGGCGTCGATCACAGATGTAGCTACCAAAGTAGGAGGGGTCACATCCGCCTGCATGCCGTTCACGAACACCTCATCCATGAAGAAAGCATCGCTATTGCTGCTGGTATATTCACAAAGCAAACCCATAAAGCTGGCACTGCTAAAGTCGGTATTCGTACCACTTGCTACTAAGGTCAGTGCGGCATCATCTACTGTAGGTGCGGTGTATATGTCCCACTCGCCAGCGGCAGATCGTATAATGCGTAAGTATAGGTCCATGCCTCCGCTAATGCCTCCATCTTCGGTACTACAAATAGGGGTGCTGTCATTGCTGCCGCCTTCTGTGAATAAGCGGATCGCATCATCACTACCCCCTTCTCCTAATTGAAGGTAATAGCCATTTGCCGAAGACAAGTCGGATTGATCGGCCGCCAACCAAAATTGCGCATTGTTGCTGCCCGAAGGAGAAAAGTCCAATTGTAAATAGACGCGCCACTCTGTATCGCCTTCCGCGTTCAAGTCACCGCCTGTCGGTTGAACGATCATGGCTTCACCCGCCTCTGAATCGTTCAATTGCAACTGCTCCGAATCATTGATCTGGAATAAATCCACATTCCCCGACCAATCGCTGAGATCACTTCCTGCTGTGAACTGATCGCAGATGTTGTAATCGGCAGGAGAGAGCGAGGCACAATCGACCTGCGCTTTGAGTAGGAAAGTGCTTAGGGAAAACAAGAAGAGAAAGCCAATGTGCTTCATGAATGACTTATTCATAGTGCTGATGCTGTATAGAGATGGGATGATGTTCTAAGTAACAAGACATAAGATTTAAGACGTAAGACATAAGATTTCGTGCTGACGATAAAGCATTTACGTTGCCAGCACTATAAGATTACTTTTGTCCAACTACTTAAAACTGTGGGAGCAGGGGTATGCGCGTGCCTATACGCACTACATGCAAAACATGCGAATTTAATCAATTTGAATGGCAGAACAGGCCAGTGAGCAAAAGTAATGAAAGGCTGCTAGTAAATTAGTCAGTCTGTTCGTATTTTAGAGCATATGGACGAACAGCAAAAAGACAAACTAAAGAAAAAGATAGAAGAACTCAGCCCGAATGACAAGGTGGAGCTTACTGTGGATTTTCTGACCTCTTTTGCAGATGAGATGAAGGAGGTCAATAAAGACCCCATTAAAAAAGCGGCCTATAAACGCAGCAATAGACGGGAGATGTACGAGAAGCGGTGGACCAGCTTATTAGGCAGTACCATTTACTGCGTGACCTGCTTCTGCTTTTTATTCGGCCCGGATTTTTTTGACCCGGAGGGGACGGGCTGGACATCCAAGCATGCGAGAACGATATGGATGGCGGGTTGTGGATTATTTCTTGTATTAGGAAGCATTACTTGGCTGACCTATGTCTATATCATTTTCAAAGGAGAGGCTTATGTGGATGGAGATGAGCCTATATCAAATCCTTACAAGCGAACAAAGCTTTAGTGAGCTGCCCCCACTCTCTATACCACTACTGTTTCTTGATCAATAATTTCTTGCCTTTGCTTTCGTATACGCCTCTGTGTACGTAAGCGTTTTTAATGCCCTTTGCTTTCACTTGCTTCAATACCCTTTCCGCAGCTACTTCAGAGGTATAGCCGCCTAGTAAGACACGAGTAATACCCTTCTTGGGTAAATAATCAGAATAGACCGAACCCAAGCCACTCAGTTTATCATAGCTGGTCACATCCGGCGAAGGTGTGGATACGGCTGCCAATTGAATGAAATACCTTCCCTTCACGGAATAGCCGTCAGGGGAAGCGGTTGTTGTGCTTAGTGTAGTAGGCGTGATTTTAACACGTTCTGCTACTGTGTTCTCTTTAGCTGTAGACTTAGGCGTTGTTTTGGTGATCGTACCACTACCATCAGCACGGGCCGCATAAGTTGCTCCCGAAGCATCTATCACCAACATCATTTGGTCGGTATCAAAAGTGCTGGGTACTTCCATCGCATCGTAAAAGCCTTTATCTCTAACAAATTTCAGGGCGTTGGATGGGGTATCATCCGCTGTGCTTTGGCCTACTAGAATAGCGGTGAACATCTCATTGCTATTCTGCTGCAAGTAGACTTGCCCAATGCCATTCAGCCCCCCTAAATTACGAAGCGGCGGTGCTTTGAAGCTACCGAGGCGAATGGTGAACATCTCATCAGGCGGGGTGCTCCCGAAGCGGGACTCCGGACTTTGGCTGGCTCGTTTTGTAATGCGTTCTGATATGAAGGCATCCATGAAACCTTTTGATTGCACCGTTTCCAATAAACGCTCTGCATGATCACGGGTACTCATATTCCCCAAGTATAAAATGCTGCCGTTCTTATTCGGCTCTACATACACTCTGCCTAAGTGAGTGATCTCCCGATAGCCTCGCATATCCGGCTCTTGCGTATTAAACGCCCCTACTTGAATGCGGAACGCGCCATTGTCGTTAGTCAATAGTTCAGGACGAGTGCCTCGTGCTGGTCCGGGTGGGATAGTGGATTCTGGCGAGTCCGCTGCTCGCTTATCCGCTACTGCTCCTTCGGTCATATCGATATCCGATTTTTTGACCGGGGGAATGATCTCTTTTTTAGGTAGCGTTTTTTCTGGTGTTTCGGAAGGACGAACATCATTGCTGCTGGTCGCTTTACTAGTGCGCTTCTTACCCGTAACCACGTCAAAAACCTTCTCCACACGATCCAAGCCCTTATCTAAACGCTTTGTTTCTTGTTTGGTGGTTCTGGTCTTTTGCTTGGTTTTGGTTTTTCGCTCAAATAGATCGCTATTGCTGCCTAACAGCAACATTAAACAATAGGCCAACAGACCCAGCATCAAACAAAGTAAAAATGCTTGAAAAAAAGTTCTCACAATGAAAAGCTTAGATAAAACGCAATAAAAGGGAACAAGCCTGTGAATCAAGGACTATGAGGTGGTAAGAAGCATCAAGTTACGATGATTCGAGATAGATCGCAAGTGCAGCAGTAGCAGTACTATGAATTACTCTTCAAAATCCGTATCCGGATTCACATCCAGATCGTAAAATTTATCCAAATTACGACGCTCTCGTTTAGTCGGTCTTCCATCACCCGGCTTTCTCAATGCGATCGGGAAATCATAAAAAGCTGGTGAACCAGGCTTGTGCTTAGACACGATCGGAGGTGGAGATAAGTCCTCATAGCAAGTCACGGCGACCTTCGCACCTACCCGCTTTTCAATGAGTTGTACCACCTTCAACACTTTCTTCTCTGCCCCTTTTTGGGCACTTACGGTTTCTCCTACTTGAAGCATATAAGAAGGCTTCACACTTTTGCCGTCTATCTTCACTCTACCTGCTTTGCAAGCATCGGTTGCCAAGCTACGTGTTTTAAAAGCACGCACCGACCACAACCATTTATCTATTCTTACTTTGCTTAAAGTCGACATTTTCTTATTCAGTAGTTTCTTGATAAGGTTTCATGTGTGTTTCAGACCATTTATCCTAAAATCTCTTAAAACACTTTGTGCATCTTCGTGCCCTTGGTTCTTCGTGGTCAGCAAAAGCTTGAATTTGAAGAATTCATTTACCACAAAGAAAGAAGAACACTAAGTTACACGAAGCGATTTTGAAAACCGTTTTGAATTCAGCCAATATCTAGTTAGCCGCCGTACTCGATTTCTGAAAATTATTATACTGCAACAACTGTTGCAACACCCGCCAATACACTACACCTACCATCTCACCGCTGTTCATAACTGGCAGTACATTGATTCGATGCTTCTGCATGGTTTTCAGTGCCACCTTAGCACTATCCGTCAGTTGTAGGCTCGGTACTTGTAAGAGCGTTGCTGAAAGCACACTGGCACTGCCCGTTTGCTCTCGTAATACCTTTTGCATCAGGTCTCGCTTGCGCAGTACACCTATGTACCGACCTTCATCTGTTACCAATAGATCATCTTCGCCCTGATTCACACTATTGCTGAGTGTTTCTTGTAGGGTCGCATTCTGATCCGCACTGTAAAAATGCTCTTGCGTTACTTCATGTATCTGTCTGTTCGACAAAGCATGGTCGATCTTCACATAGCGTTCTTCACTGCGAGCAGCGAAGTAAATGAATATCGCGATGATGAATAAAAACGGACTGCCTCCGGATACGATCGCGTAAATCGCGAACAGCAAAGCGAAAAACTGGCCGATGCGCACCGCCCAAGTCGTTGCTTTTAAACGGCCCAGCTTCATGGCTAAAAGCGCACGCAGCACCCGCCCCCCATCCATAGGGAAAGCAGGAATGAGGTTGAATAAAACCAAGCTGATATTAACCGCCCCTAAAGCCCAGACCAAAGTCGCTATATCCGGTACCAATGCTTCTCCAATGATCTCTTCCCCAAAGCCACTTAGCGGGAAAGCGAAAAAAGCGAAAGGAATGAGTACCGCCGCGATGGCCACATTGACCAGCGGACCAGCAATGGCCACCCAGAGTTCTTGTCTTGGTTTTTCAGGTATGCTTTCCAGTTGTGCTACACCGCCAATGGGCGATAGCGTAATGCTGCGGGTATTGATCCCATAGCCACGCGCTGCCAAGGCATGCCCGTACTCATGCAGCGTAACGCATACAAAGAGCAGCAAGATAAAGGCTACCGACAAGGCGACGGTCGCCGCACTACCCGCTCCACTGATGTATAAAAAGTAGAGTATGATAAGCGGAAAGCTCCAATGTATAAAGACGTCTATATCTAAGAAACGCCCTATTTTCCAAGATGATCCCATAGGCTAATGATGTTTCAATATAATGATTGTTCGATGCAAAAAGTTCTCCATAGTCAGAAAACATAGCATAATCGTACCTTTGAG
>JAHDGT010000131.1:0-2108 GCA_020631675.1 Bacteroidota bacterium | reverse complement strand
ATGGAAAAACCACCTAAAAAGAAAAACCAGATCAATGTAGAGCTACCCGAAGAAGTATCAGAAGGTACCTATAGCAATTTGGCCATCATCACCCACAGCACCAGTGAATTCGTGATCGACTTCGTGCGCATCTTGCCGGGTATGCCCAAAGCAAGGGTGAAATCGCGCATCGTCTTGACACCACAACACGCCAAGCGTTTCTTAAAAACCCTTGGAGAAAACGTACTGCGCTTCGAAGCACAGCATGGCGTGATCGACGAGAAAAAATCAGGAGACGATCTACCGCCCGTCAACTACGGCGGACCACCTTCTCAAGCCTAACAAAACAAAGAATCATTTGTGTAGGGGAGGACCCGTGCAGGTGTCCTCCCATTAGCAAGCCTGTTGCGATCGTGACCATATGGGTGTAATCAAAAGACAAAGCATAAAAGGCGCCATCGCCACCTATGCCGGCGTACTATTGGGCATGCTCAATGTGCTATTCGTATTCCCCTACTGCCTTAGTGCGACCGAGATCGGCTTACTAGGCGTGATGGTCGATATGGTCAAACTCTTCACGCCCCTCATTATGCTGGGCTCCGGCTTGATGTGCGTACGCTATTTCCCCTATTTCGAAGACAAAGAAAAAGGGCATAATGGCATGCTCTTCTTCATAGTAGGCATCTCCGCCATCGGCTACCTCAGCTTTTTAGTCTTCTTTCTACTGAACCAAAGCTGGGCAACACAGCTCTTCCAGAAGCAATCGCCCTTATTGGTTCGGTATTTCCTTTGGCTGCTGCCGCTGGCCCTCTTTTGGATCTACACCCAAGTATTCGAGTATTACTGCCGATCGCTCAAGCGCATCGTTGTGCCCGCGATCATACGCGAGGTCTATGTACGCATCTTCGCCTTGGCGTTAGTAGTGGTGTACTACTGGGGTATGATCAATCAAATGCAGCTCGTCAGCCTCTACGTGCTCCTATTCGGAAGTGCCACTTTACTGCTGATCGCCTATGTGGCCAGCATGGGGCAACTCTTCCTAAAACCCGATCTAGATCGTTTTCGCGTACCCGCCTTTCGTAAAGAAGTAGCCATATATATGGGCTACACCTTATTAGCAGGCTTAGGCTCTGTGGCCGTCGGGCGTATAGACAGTATGATGATCGCCAGCGTGCTCGATCTGGAAAGCAATGGCATATACCGCATCGCCTTTTTCATAGGCGTGGTCATAGAGATCCCCCGCAGAGTGATCGGTCAGATCGCCGCCCCCGTCGTCTCCGACAAACTCAAAAACAACCAACTAGACGAAGTCGCCAAGCTCTACAAGCAAGTCGGCATCAACCAACTCATTTTCGCCCTGCTGCTGCTGATCGGCATCTGGTGCAATGTAGACGCCATCTTCAAGATCATGCCCAATGGCCACATCTACGCCGCCGGTAAATACGTCGTCCTCTTCATCGGACTCAGCAAACTCTTTGATATGATGACCAGCATCAACAACGAGATCCTGCTGTACTCCCGCTATTTCCGCTACAACATCCCCATCATCTTCTGCCTGCTCGCCCTGACCATCGCCACCAATCTTTGGTTACTGCCGCAATACAAGATCACCGGTGCCGCCATTGCCACCGCCATCACGATCTTCATCTACAACATCATCAAATTCTGTTTGATCTGGTTCAAAATGGGCATGCAGCCCTTCACCCGCAATACCCTCATCGCTCTAGGCATAGGCGCGATCACCCTCGCCGTCAACTACTACCTCCTCCCCGTTTTTGATGGCGTTTGGATAGACCTGATCATTCGCTCCACCGTCATCGGAAGCCTCTTCTGCACGCTCACCCTCGCCCTCCGCGTCTCCCCCGACCTGAACGAAATGTTCTGGCAAATACTGCATAGGATTCGTCCTTCTAGCTAAATCAGATGTTTAAATTTTTGGGCGTGCCCCTGTAAGCAAAAGCCTGCGCCCAGCGGCAAGCAAAAGAATCGGCACACAGCACGAAAGTCTCTCTACTCGAGTCTCGTGTCTCATGTCTAAAAGCGCAAGCTTTCACCTACAGGGTCGGGCTATCCCTTGCAATTCGGGGGCTGTTCGCTGCTTCGCTGGCAGGCATAAAAATGGCTACCTC
>JAHDGT010000130.1 GCA_020631675.1 Bacteroidota bacterium | reverse complement strand
GCAAAGTTTGTACTATAAAGCCGCAATCGAACCACATGCTTCAATACTGTTCAAATGTGGTACTATCATTATGGCGATCAAAGATTCAGAATAAATGGTAAAGATTATGGCTTTTACGGGCAAGTTGAGTGTGATTGATTTAGACAATTATTAGGGACGCAAGAGAAATGAAATAAAAAAGCCCTCAAACCTTTTAGGTTTGAGGGCTTTTTTTGCATTGAAAAAGTATTTAGTCTTTCACAAATTTGTTTACGATAACTTCATTGCCCATTTCAATTTTCAACAAATACTTTCCTGAAGGAAACGCACGAGTATCCAATTGCAATGTGCCTTGTGAGGCAACAGAATAAGTAGTTGACATACTTCTACCTAAGATATCGAATACACTTACTTTAACATCAGATGCAACATCTAATGCCAAGTTGATATTCAATACGTTTTGTACAGGTACTGGGTATAGTGCGATTGTACCGAAGCCATTACTACTACGTAGAACACTAACAACACCCAAGACTAGCGTGCTACCGTCCATATCTGTTTGACTTAAGCGGTAATAGCTGATACCATTAGTTGCGTCAACATCTAAGAAGCTGTATGAGCTTATAGTTGCAACAGTGCCTTGCCCTGCTATTACATTAATACTTGAGAAGTTGATACCATCAACGGCGCGTTCTAATGTGAAGAAGTCATTTTCGAATTCATTAGCTGTGGTCCATGTCAACAAATTACCAGCAGATTCCGCAGTACCGCTAAAGTTGATCAGCTCTACATCTAACTTTGTACATGCAACAAGGTCGCTGCGGTCAATAACTTCATTACAGCCATTGTCGTCCGTGATTTCAATCACATAACCTTCACCATCTGTAATGCTAAATGTCAGCGCTTCATCACCCATAAAGTTAGCTTCGCTATAATCTCCCGTCACTTGATAAGGTGCAGTTCCTCCTACAATTGTTACAACTACATCATAAGTAGTGGCACTACCATTTTCACAAATGCGAGAATCAACCACTGTTAGCGGGTTGGTTTCACAAGGGTCTGCTACCTCCTCTTCCAATAAAATGATCTCAATATTAAAAGGCGGGTCGAAAGAGTTGATTCCGAACAAACCACCGAACTGAGATTCTAGTACGAACACGTACTCGCTGCCATCATTGGCATAATACCAAAGACCGGAAGAGTCGTCGAATCCGGTAGCGATGATACTACCAGTGGCATTTGTCGCGTCAGAGAAGACCAATCTGTAAACGGTACCCGCATCAGCAGGATCACCCGTGTCATTGGTCGCATAGTAAATGGTGTTCTGGTCAGCACCCCAAGAGATACCGTCGGCATCGATGATATCGAGACCATCCACATTGACTTCCTCTAAAGTACCGGGCATGCCCCCGCTTACAGGCAGATACCATAATTTGTTGCCCTGTGATACATAGAAAGCACCGTCCTCATGGTACAAAGTACCACCGATACCGCTGATGGCGGGATCCCAATCATCACTGGTGAACCAAGTATCGTTCACGGTATCAGTAGCCGGGTCGATCTCCATGATTCGGGGCATACCGAAGTCCGTTACATAGTATTTACCGTCCACGATGGAAACGGTATGTCCGATAGCACCTGCAGGCAGATCCCATTCGCCGGTTTTCATACTACTCGCTAAGTCGTACTCCACCAATTTACTAGGACCTGAGGGACCTCCGGTGAAATCAGCATTATTGAGGATACTGACCAAAACGGTACCATCACTTTTCAATCCCCATGCTTGGGTATAGCCCTCCTCCGCTTCAGCGAAAAGCATACCTTCTGGTTCTTCCATGTCTAGATCGAACATCTGGACGCTTCCATCGCCTAAACCGCTTATATAAACAATATTGCCTACAATGGTGATGTCTTCAGGGAAGAAGTCCGGATCGTTGGAAGTAAGATTTGTAGGTGTTTGTCCTATTAGCAAAGTGGTTGTCAGCAACAGCATAAACATTTGAAGAAAAAATGTTTTCATCTCTTTCATTTTTGGTTAAAGTGGATAAAAAACGGCAACAAGTCAATGTTTACCAGAGCTGAACACGATGTCAAATTTATTCGCAGATGGAAGAGTAAGAATGGTGAGATTGCTTCAAAGGAATGTCAAAATGAGAAATTGCGATAAGGAGATTTTATTTATAACTTTCGGTGTATTGCGGGAGAAGTACATCAAGCCATTAGTGCGATAAAAAAACGCCCATCCTCGCTTTCCTTAGAAAAACGAATATGGGCGTTTGAGATAAGTAATGATCGTGTTACTCAACAGCAGAAAGATTACATCTTAAGGAATTTTTTTGTTCCTACTTTTCTGTTCTTACTATCCCAAAACTGAATGAAATACATCCCTGAACTGTAGTTGGATAAATCTAACTTTCCTTGACTTTGTATACGATCAAAGCTGGCTAGCTTTAAGCCATTAGGCTGGTGGATGGTACAGTACTGAAAATCCATATCGCTTTTCACCATAAGGAAATCAACTGTAGGAGAGGGGAAGAGTATGATCTCTCGATTCGGATGACTTAGCTCAGAAGTATTAACAATATCTTCTTCCACACCAACATTACTACTTAATACGGCCCAGTTACCAATGAATACGCCTGGTAAAACCTCTGTTTCTTCCCAATATAGCGTATCATTAATGGTACAGATGATGCCTTCTATTTCATTAGTAATAACAAGACTTACATGCATTGAGTCCGTGATCGGTACAGAATGCTCAAAGAGAGAGGTAGTTTGTTCAGCAGCTGTAGAACCAGAGGTTGTATCCTCGTGAATGATCTCTCCTGAGAAGGTGCTTACTTCCCACTCACAAACATTCGCGAAACCAGATGGGATATTAAAAAAGCCAGCATTATATAGTTGAATGGAAGTGGTATCAGATGATGATATGGATATTCCTACTGTTGAACATTGCCCATAAGCTACAGTGCTTAAAAGACAAAAGATAAATAGCGTAATGATTCTTTTCATAGCAATTATTTTTAATGAGGTAGGGTGTTACGACTTAGGATCTATCCCTAATACTTTAAGTCCGTTAGTAGTAGCGATCTTTACTAAGTTATCTACATCATAGTAATGACAAGCTTCCAGCATGACACGCAATTCCGTCCAAAGATCTCCATCAGAGAAAGGCTTGTAGATGTCACAGATATTATCCGTACCGAAGGCTACTGTCAAACCTGCGGGTACCATTTCATCAACGGGGGTGATGGAGTTGTGGCTTACGGCTAGTCTTTCGGTACGATTGTGATCGATCCAAGCGGTAGGGCAGGAGATGACGTGCATATCAGCCTCTTTACAAAGCGCATAGACTTCTTCACGGTATTTTCTAGGATGAGCGGCTAAGGATATACAGTGAACCGCTGTTACTTTGCCTTGCATACCATGTTCAATGGTTTTACGAGCTAATAGTTCCGTCTCTTTTTCCTCGTCCGTATTGAACTGATCCACATGAACATGAACCAAGAGATCATTGTCTTTAGCAGCCTGCATCAAAATATCCAGATGTTCCTCTTCGCGTCCGAAATCTTTAGCAGGTAAACCACCTACGATATCGACTTGATCCAATGCCAGATCAAACCAGTAGCGCGCTTTAGGGTTCACTACTCCTTTTAATACTTGACAAGCGAATCGCATTTCAATATCAGAACCGTGCGTATCACGAAGTTTATGAGCCGCTTTTAACGCCCGATCTTCAATTTTCTCATCTACGTCAATGAAGGTACCCATAGCTTGCGCACCTTGTTCTATCATAGACTCGGTAGCTTTTACCATCCGTCTGTAAATACCATCTACGGTGGCGGCTTTTTTCATTTCATCAACTAAGTGCCACTTTTCTTTTAGGAAAGAGTAGGACTGATGAAAGTTCTCTTCATTTAGCGTGTAAGCTCTATCTAGGTGGGCATGCGTATTTACCCAGCCACCATTAGCTTTAATTTTAGCTAAAACGACTGATTTAGGATCCATGGTTACGTGTGTTAGGTTAGTGTCGCAAAATTAAAAAGACAAAATGACTAAGCTTGTTAGCTTAAAGTTATTTTCTCGTTCATTCGCTATGGCATTTATACTCACTGCCCAAGTAATGCATTCAATGCAGTATCTATTTTCTGGAAGGAGAAGCTGGAATGCACTTCATCCATCATTTGTTCGATCTTATCGTTACAGAGATTGCCGATAGAGCCTTCGTGGGTGTGTTTGTTTTTCATGATGGGTTCAAAGATGCCATTTTCGATTTCTAAGCCCACTTTTTTATAAGCATCGCGGAAGGACATACCTTCCATTACATACTGGTTAACGACATCCACACTAAAGATGTATTTATATTTATCTTCTTGAATGGCGGAGTCATTAATTATAATGTTTTCCAGCATGTACTTAGAGATGAACAGGCAGCTTTTTATGTCTTCAAATACAGGTAAAAAGCTTTCTTTGATCATTTGTAGGTCTCTATGGTAACCCGAAGCTAAGTTGGTGGTGATCAGAGCGATCTCTGTGGGTAGTGCCATGATCTTATTGGACTTAGCACGAATCAACTCAAATACATCAGGGTTTTTTTTGTGGGGCATGATGCTCGAACCCGTGGTCAGATGGTCGGGGAATTTTATAAAATTGAAATTTTGACTGATGTACAAACAAATGTCTTGTGATAATTTACTCAGAGTAGCTGCTACAGATGCTAATGCTTCTGCCACTATGCGCTCTGTTTTCCCTCTGCCCATTTGAGCGTATACCACATTGTAGTTTAAATCATCAAAGCCAAGTAGATCAGTGGTCATTCTGCGATTCAATGGGAAGGAGGAACCATAGCCCGCAGCGGAACCCAAGGGGTTCTTATTAGTTATTTTGTATGCTGCTAAAAGAATTTGTAGGTCGTCAACTAATGATTCTGCATATGCGCCAAACCATAAACCAAAGGAGGAGGGCATGGCGACTTGGTAATGCGTATAGCCTGGAATGAGCACGTCTTTATACTGCTCACTCAATGTAATGAGTTGCTTAAAAAGAGGATGTATCAATTCTACGACGCCTCTTATTTCTTCACGAGTAAACAATTTCAGGTCTACCAAAACTTGGTCATTTCTGGAGCGGCCGGAATGAATTTTTTTACCAACATCGCCCAGACGACGAGTAAGCATAAGTTCTACTTGGGAATGTACGTCTTCAATGCCTTCTTCTATTTCGAATTTTCCCTTTAAAATTTCTTGGTAAATAAGCCTTAGCTCTTTTGTAAGGATCTTCAGTTCATCTTCCGTTAAAAGGTCAATGCTTTGAAGCATTTTTATATGAGCCAATGTGCCTGTAACATCATGTTTGGCTAGTAACAAATCGAGCTCGCGATCCTTACCGATGGTGAATTTTTCAATTTCCTTACTAATTGAAAAGTCTTTCTGCCAGAGTTTCATTTGGTTACGTTTTTTCTGGTGAAGCAGTAAAAGAGGTATTCAGCCTTAAAAAACCAGACAGAAAAGTCGCACTGTTCCTGTTCTGAGATTGGATTCCTGACGGTGCTAAAAACCTGCCGCGAAACTAAGAAATAAGCATGATCGAGGTATTGCTGTAAAGTGATGTAAATATGAAGTAATGAGGTGGTTGATATGCTTTGGTCGGAATAGTTATATTTGTAATGTTTTTATGCTTTTAATTTGACAGCATCTCCTTTGCTCACCAGAAAATGTAATTGAATCATGAAAAGGCTATTTTTAATTGTCTGTTTTCTAACCCTTACTTCGGTTTGTTGTGAAGCTCAGTTTATTAGTGCTGAGAAAAAAATAGGCGGTTACGAGTTTTATCAAGATGGTCAAAGAGTGAAATTGAAGGAATTGGTAAGAATCATTGATACGAATGATGAAGCAAGGTCTTTGATGAAAATGGCACAATCTGAAAAAGTTATTTCCTCCATAATTGGATATGGAGGAGGTTTTATGATGGGGTATTCTTTGGGCTCATGGGTTAATAGAGGTGAGCTCAGATGGTCGGTATTGGGAGTTGGTGCAGGTTTGGCCCTTGTTTCGATCCCTGTTTCGAGAGGTGCTTATGATAAAGCATTGAGAGCAGTAGGGATTTATGATGATGCGCTCGAGTCTTCTGTTTTTAGAAAGAAAAAGCCTGAATTAGGACTTATAGTAAGCGGCAATGGCATTGGTGTAGCTATAGCATTTTAGGTGACTGTTTATTATAGGTACAGAATTTTCAAGTTATCGCGCAAGGGATAGGAGTGGAAATGAGTGGGCTAAGGAGCGCCCTGAGCGGCGGTATAAAAAGGCGGCCCAGAGGTAGCCATTTTTATACCTGCCAGCGAAGCAGCGAACAGCCTGCGAATTGGAATGGATAGCCCGGTGCCCGCAGTAGAAAGCTGGCGCTTTCAGTAGTAAGACATAAGATACAAGACGTAAGAATCTTGCATTGTACCAAGTCTTTAGCCGTTGGCTTACGCCAGCTTTTTATTGCGGGCATGCGCCCGGATTATTTTTTGAATACCAAAGAAAGTAATCTGGGCAAAGTGGATTCATCGGCCCATTGGTCATATGCCTTAGAAATATTCATGTTGACACTTAATTATTACTCGTCTTCTGTTGCTAGCCAATACTGCTTGCAATCTAGTGTTCTATTGATCAATCCACTTGTGAAAAGTAAACGCCTAAAGGTAGCGGGATCATTAAAATTATGGTGGTCATTTAAGATCACATTGACCTCCTTTTCTGAATACTGTTTCCCGGCTTCGAATTGTTGGGCTAAATAGCGCAGCATAGCGGCTAATTTTTTCTTTTGCTTTTTCCCTGGCATCCGATCAATTTTGCCATCATCGGCAAAGTAGCCTTTTAGGAGTAGTTCGTCATTCATATCAAAATTGTCAATTGTGAATCGGTACTGAGATACCACTATACCTTATTACTACATTGTATTTTTCAGAATGGTTCAAATCGTCCGAACATCTAAACATACGCTAAATGCTATCTCACTTCTATGCTCCCATTTGTTCTAATGTAAATCAAGCAATCTTGTTTTTGAGAAGAGCTAACGGTATGGATAGCACTTCCTTGAGATGAAAAATAGCTTCCCGGATCTAACGTCAATGATTGTTCATTTTTGGGTTCTTTGTAAAGCAGTTCCCCTTCAATAATTACGGCATGTAAAATACCACCATCGGTGAAAATTTGTCCATCATACCCACTCATTAATTTAATGAGTAAACCTTCAGTTTCTTGGTCTTCCCATAAATAGGCAATTTCCGCCTTTGCATTTTTAATAGTTTTGTTTCTTGAGGCGTCATGCCAGATCAAATTATTCCTTGCTATGTTAATGGGTTTTTCTCCATTATCGAATTTTTCATCAGTAGGTTTGACAAGATAAGGGCCATTATCTATCTCAACATAGGCGATGCTTTCACCTTTTGAAGCTGTGATGTGAGATTCTCCAGCAGGCTGTGTCCAGAAAGAGCCCGGAGGCATCCACATTTTTTCAGCATTCGGGTCGTCATTATGAACCAGCCCTTCCAAGACCATCGCTCTATAGGTCACATTATGTATATGAGGAGGCGAGGAGAAACCGTCTACGAATTTAGCGAGAAAGCCAGTAGCGACTTCGCCTTTTCTATCTCCCCATACGGTACCTGCTTTCGGACTTTTATCGCCTCTTGCTGGGTTTAAGGCTTCCCATTTTATGTCTGTACTCAGTTTGACGATATTCGTAGGTGCTGACTTACTTTTAGGGTTGATCATTTTATCTGAGGGTTCCTTGTCAGCACATCCACTAAGTAACAGGAATAGACAAAGGAGGATAGCTGTATGAAGCGTTCGATTCATTTCGATTGTCTTTTAAATGAGAGGTTTAGCAATGGGTTCGTTTCACTTTTCAACATTCAGCCAAAAGCATAAACCGGCGATTTTATCGTGCCGACTTCTTTCAGTCGAGAACCTGCTTCGGTTTCAATAAAGACCCTCATACTATGTAGTTTTTTGGAATACTGAATTTGCTAATTGCAATGAGTTTTAAATATACGAAACTTCAGCTCGGACTTATGTCCCAATATTGACCAATAGATGCAAATAAGAGATCCTGAAACCACTTTTTCTATCTCTTTTCGAGAGCTTACATTTTTTATGTTACAGCCACATACTGGTTCCGAGTTTCTCGCTCTTGAGATGGCTTTACTCTTCAAGATTAGAATCAGATGGGCGCATACCCGCAATAAAAGCCTGCCCCTTCGCAGGAAAATAGGGTAGAGCAAATTCATGAATTTGTTCTACAGCAATACATTGGGTATAAATAAAATGCCAGCCTTTCACTGCGGGTACCGGGCTATCCATTGCAATTCAGTGCTTGTTCGCTGCTTCGCTGGCAGGGTTAAAAATGGCTACCTCTGGGCCGCCTTTTTAGCCCGCCGCTCAGGGCGCTCCTTAAGCACTTCATTTCCACTCCTATCCCTTGCGCGAAAATCCTAAGCCCACCCACTTACTTACTTACTTACTTACTCACTCACAGTCTGATTGGGTAGTTTTATTTTTCCATTGGATCCAATATTCTTGAAGTCCTTCGGGTGTCTTTTTGAGATCACTGATCATGAGTTGTTGACCTTTCATCGTAACACCTTCAAGTTCTTTTTTTCTTCTTTCCAAAGCAGGTGCATGATTCCAACCTCCTACATGGTCAAAGGAAGTAAAAGCCTCGCATTGGGATTCAACAGCTATAAATGGGATGCTAAGTTCATAAGTGACTGTTCCACTACCCATTCCTTCTGTCGTCATTTTTATTGAGGTAAAGTCAACTTTACTATACTTTTTCTCGTGATAAAGTGCTTTAAGTTGATTCCCGACCGCCGCACTCATCTTATTAGAAAATTGATGAGCAATGTCGTCACCGCTTATAAATTCAGGACCTGTATATTTTCCAGAACAGCTTTCATCAGAACATTCAATACCATTTTCCTTTTGAATCATTGTTTTTGCTGAATGCTTATTTTCATTCAGACAACCCATTGTAAGGGAACCGAAAATAAGGATATAGAATAGTGTTTTCATGAATTATCATTTCGAGCTTGTTTGGAAACTGTAAACTGTAAACTGTAAACTACCTCACCTATATTCGTGTCTAATTTAGTAGTCCGTATTCCTCCATTTCATCGTCGGTCATCCAATGGATCTCATCAGCAGCTGCCGCATTAATAGTAAAGTAGTAAAACGCTTCGGCATCTTCTTGAGAGAATCCTATATCAGTATAATAGGCTATTGCATCTAAGTGTTCTTCATCTCCTACAGGGAAATCCGTTGCTTCATCTCCATTCCCTTTTGCCCAAGCATGAACGCCGATCTGACTTCCAGCTTCCCTTGTTCGGATAGTACCAGAAAGATATAAATCTACAGCCCCAGAAGCTATCACGGCATCAGAGGGAAGATGAATGTCTATTCCACGTTGATGTATCATACGTCCTGCCTCCCAATTCGCAATATCATCAGTAGAACCCGGACAGTCTTTCATTATCATTTTACTCGTACTTGGGAAAGCCTCGATGTAATTGTCCCAGTACTGTGTTATATCCGAATCAATCAGACCATCTATGATGACGGTTTCCGCATCAAGAGACGTGAATATACCGTAGTCATCCGAGGATATAGGGTCTTGTCCACACCCTCCAAATAGGGTGACCAAGAATAAAGACAATATGATTTTTCTCATCGTATTTAAATAGTTTGAAAGTTTTCAACTAATTCAGGTCAAAGATTGATGTAGTGCGATTCTGTTTCCCTCACTATCTTCGAATTCGGCAACAAAACCAAGATCACCATTAGAGGTTATAGGATAAAGTGATTTCCCTCCGCTTTTGATGACTTTTTTCAAAGTTTCATTGATATTATCCGTTCTAAAGTAAATCAAGATACCTTGCTTGGTCGGCTGATATATTTCCCCTAGTGCCAATGCGCCTGATATTCCGGAGCTTTTTTCAGAAAATGGGAACAAAGCCATTTCATTTCCATCAATTAATTCCTGATTGAACGTAAAATTGAATACGGATTGATAAAACCCAATAGCTCTTTCCATATTCGTAACGGGTATCTCAAAATAGACGACTGGATTGAATTCGTTCATCAACTTCGTTCTCATTT
>JAHDGT010000129.1 GCA_020631675.1 Bacteroidota bacterium | reverse complement strand
GTTGGTGGGATGCGATGCATAAAACAGTGCTTAAAGTAACTTGTGTTAAGAACTGTTAAAGGTCGTAAATAGAATTTTAGAATAAAAATAATAATGGCGCGTGCCCGCAATAAAAGGCTGCGCAAGCGCTCGTCATCAAAACTCGGCACACAACACGAAAATCTCACGTCTCGAGTCTCGTATCTCGGGTCTCAGAAAGCGCAGCCTTTCACTGCGTCCACCAGGCTATCCGTTGCAATTCCCCCACTGTTCGCTGCTTCGCTGGCAGGGCTAAAAATGGCTACCTCCGGGCCGCCTTTTTAGCCCGCCGCTCAGGGCGCTCCTTAGCGGGCTCATTTCCACTCCTATCCTTCGCGCGGGCAAACTCAAGTAGATCAGAGCCGTCATGGCTTAAAATAAAATCCCGAACCTTCTTTTACGTAAGTTTTTAGTCAGTATCTCCCCTAAACCTCTCCATGCGATAGGCGTTTCACTATCCACATTGATCTGCTGCTTTAACCAGGTCATGATATTGAAATCATTATACAAACCATTATACTGCGGCTTATTTAAGAAATTCTCGAAAATCTCTAAATAGTCCATATACACTTTCAAACGTTGCTGGTTATCGCTTCCCGCCTGTAACAGCTGACGCATCATTTCAGCAAAAAGCACTTCAAAACCAGAGCGCAACTTCAAATCACTGATCAGCTTTTTAAAAGATTCCAGCCTTAATTTCAAGGCTTTATGGTTCTCATTTACTTGGTAAATAAGCAACTGAGCCATGTTAGCGTTTGCTAAATGGTCGTTCAGACTATTACTATCGGCATCATTTAATATCTTATTGATCCAGAAGGTCGCTTCGTCATGTTTGCCTAAGTGGAGTTGGGTGTTAACAACTAATAATCTGAAATCAGCTACCGTAATGGCAGAATGATCTTGTGATTTTAATAAGCGGGTAATATCAGGAATCATTAAAGAAGCCTTATTGAATAGGGCTTGCTTCAAATACACCCTCATTTCCTTGATCGAACTATGTAGCTTTATACTCTGCTTAGCCTGATCACTAAGTGAAATATTAGCAGGTAAATTTTTGAACTTTTCGATTAATGAAAGCGCATTCTCGAACGACTGTACTTTAAGTAAAACGTTGATCAAGTTGTTAACCGCGGCTATATAAGTGGATTCGTTCAGCTGTAGCAAAATCGTATTCTGCTCATACAATTCAATCACTTTTTCATAGTGATCAACAGATAGCTCATTCTCATTTCTTCTAGAATGGATCAACGCATGGGCAAGGTGAAACAATACTTTTGACCGAAAAGAATTCGCATGATTTTCATCTTTCAAAAAAGCCTTGTTCAACAATACGCGGTAGTACTGCAACTCATCCGCCGAAGGATGTAGTGGATGTTTAGTAGTCGAAGAGATGACTTCGTTTAGAATGCTTTGGTAATACAGGAAATTGATCTGCTGGTCTTTTACCTTTAGTCTTCTTTTGTAAATATCACTTCTCTGCTCATCACTAAGCTGGGGTAAATCTTTCTGCTTCGTTAATAAAAAGTCTAAAAATTGAAAATCTTCTATTTGATCCGCCTCCAGTACAGCTTTACTGATCACGCTCTGTGCCATCTTCACATTAGCCGATGCACAAAGATTAGTAATGAATTTTCGAAGCTCTAATTGCTTCAACTGCAGATCATCTGTCGCATTTAGCTCTGCTGCTAAAGCAAGTGATTCTTGGTAAATCTCGCTTAAATCAACGGTCTCAAAATCGCTTGCGGGCGGACAATGGTCTGCTGCCATTATCTCTTTTACTGCTTTAGAAGAAGTAGAGGAAAGACGCTCGCAGAGCAGTGGTATGCTATCTTTAGGTAAACGATTGAGCTGTAAGAATACAGCTTCAAAATCGAAATAGGTCGATAAGAGATACATAATAGGTCTGTAAGGTGGCTTGCTATAAAACAATCATGCTTCTAAGGGAAAGCAATGCTCGTATTGGGTACTTGGAGAAACAAGCCTGTGGGTTCATGCTTAAGTGGTCGACCTATTAGTATCTAAAACATTGCCAATTGTTTTTTATCAATGCCAAAAACCAAATGATTTTGAAATACATCGCCTAAATTCAGTTATATCTTCCTTGCATCCTTAACAAGATGTCAACATCTTGCTCGGTCTTCAGTAGTGCGCCTAATAATGGGGGTAGATTTTCTTTTAAGTCCATGTCTTTCAGTTCGTTAGGTGAGTATTTGCCCACCAGCAGCAATCTGATCCAATCCAATAATTCACTAGTAGATGGGCGTTTCTTAAGCCCTCTGATTCCTCTTATCTTGTAGAAGATAGCAAGCGCATCGTTCAACAAACGCTCGCTTAAATCAGGGAAGTGAACATTAACTATTTGGGACATCGTTTCCCGTTCTGGGAATCGGATGTAGTGGAAAAAGCAGCGACGTAGGAAAGCATCGGGCAGCTCTTTCTCATTATTTGACGTAATGATCACCAGAGGCCGTTGTTTAGCAGTAATGGTCTTTTGTAACTCATCACAGTAAAATTCCATTCTGTCCAGTTCCTGTAACAGATCATTCGGAAACTCAATGTCCGCTTTGTCAATTTCATCAATGAGCAATACTGCTCTTTCTTTATTATCAAAAGCTTTCCAAACGCTACCGGCTTTGATGTAATTCGCAACATCTTCCACCCTAGGGTCACCCAACTGAGAATCACGGAGACGGGAAACCGCATCATACTCATACAGCCCCTGCTTCGCTTTAGTGGTCGATTTAACATGCCAAGTATATAAGTCCATCGACAATGCCTTCGCTACTTCAAAAGCCAACATACTTTTGCCCGTTCCAGGTTCTCCTTTTATCAATAAAGGACGTTCTAAAGCCAATGCCGCATTAACAGCGGTCATTAACTCCTCTGTAGCTATATAATTATCTGTTCCCTTGAATGTCATTATAATAGATTTTTAATGCTTGGACTAAACAGCGATCGGTGCTTTTATACTAGGGTGAGAGGTGTAACCTTCTACCCGAATATCATCAAAAGTGAAGTCAAAAATATTTTTGATGTCCGGATTTAGCCATAATCGAGCCAATGGATGAGGTGCTCTACTCAACTGTAGTTTCACCTGCTCAAAGTGATTGCTATAAATATGCGCATCGCCAAAGGTATGCACAAAGTCGCCAACTTCTAATTCGCATACTTGTGCGATCATGTGGGTCAATAGCGCATAGGATGCGATATTAAAAGGTACGCCCAAAAAAAGATCGGCACTTCGCTGATAAAGTTGACAAGATAATTTTCCATTTGCCACGTAAAATTGAAATAAACAATGACAAGGTGGCAAGGCCATTTTACCTACATCAGCAACATTCCACGCACTTACAATATGCCTTCTAGACGTTGGGTTCGTTTTCAAGCGTTCAACCAATTCGCTGATCTGGTCTATGGTCTCTCCATTAGGTGTTGGCCAAGAACGCCACTGGTGTCCGTATACAGGACCTAAGTCGCCATTTTCATCTGCCCAATCATCCCAGATCCGCACTTTATTTTCTTTTAGGTAGGCAATATTCGTATCCCCTTTCAAAAACCAAAGCAATTCGTGAATGATAGATCTCAGGTGAAGCTTCTTTGTGGTCACTAATGGAAACCCCTCTGCTAGATCGAACCGCATTTGATAGCCGAAAATACTTCTAGTGCCCGTACCTGTTCTATCTCCTCGCTCTGTGCCTTCGGACATGACCTTTTCCAATAGATCTAAATATACTTTCATGGACGATTTTGCTTTTACCGATTTTAAAACCCTAAACGCGCTCTAAAAGGCCTAAGTTAATAAACTACTTTAGTGATGAACACAAGTTGACTAACAATACTATGTTTTTTTTCGTTCTATACTTAAGCAGATCTTGCCTATCATTTCGACTGAAAATTTTTAAAAATCATTAACAATAGCTATCAGCTTACAATAAATAGTTGAATTTCTTGTTTGCTGTCAGCCTCATTTGTTATTTTTGTAAATGGTTGAGATAAAATAGTTTAATTCAACCATCCCACCTTTTCCAGATTCGTTGTTGTAATCAAGCTTTTTGAGAAAAAGCTGAATGAAGGCATAGTATACTTGCATAGCTGTGTACCTTTATGTCGCTTTAAAACTTGCCCACTTTCCCTAAAAGCACACGGTCAAGCTTATTTTGCATTTATTAGCATGGTTTTTGCACAAGGATTCCCGAAGTGCACGGAACATTTGTAAATGCTAATGTTTACTTCGCTTGCTGAGGTGTTTTTGCCCGGTTTTCATCCCCCGTTCATTTCTCATTAGTTTGTTTTTTTCCTTGTCAACGATCAATGGCATGATATATGTCTTGTAAAATCGTCTGACAGCTTATTCGAGCTAATAGCAATCTTTAGAAAATCAAATAGTCATGAAGAAGCTCTTACTTGTAGTAGTGGCGCTCTGCTTTATCGCGCTGGACGCTAATGCGCAACAAGACGCCCGTTATACTCAGTTCATGTTCAATAAACTTGCTTTTAATCCTGCTTATGCAGGTAGCGGTGAAGGTTTGAGTATTACGGCATTAGGTAGAATGCAGTGGGTTAGCCAAATCGATGGTGCGCCTAATTCTGGTAGTTTCAGTTTACACTCGCCTTTTGGAGTGAATAAGCAGATTGGTGCTGGTTTAAATGTTGAATACGATGAAATCGGTGTTCACCAAAGACTAACTGCCATGTTGAGCTATTCCTACAATTTTATAGTAGGGGATAACAACAGATTATCATTAGGTCTTCAAGGAGGGGTTCAGAGTTTAAGTTCTGCCTACTCTGAAGTAACTGGTACTGATGGTACAACTTTATCCGGTGATCCTGTTTTTTCTGAAGATGCGAGCACATTGATGCCTAACTTCGGCTTGGGTCTTTACTTCTATAAGCCTAATCGTTATTATTTAGGAGCATCTGTTCCGCACTTGCTAGAAAGCGATTTGGGTTCTATCACTCAAATTCCTTACTGGTT
Source organism: Bacteroidota bacterium (assembly GCA_020631675.1). Classification (GTDB taxonomy): domain Bacteria; phylum Bacteroidota; class Bacteroidia; order Chitinophagales; family UBA2359; genus JAHDGT01. Next base: position 5,215 of record JAHDGT010000129.1, on the reverse strand, counting down.
CCGCCACTACCACTTTATGGGCGGATTGGTTGTTCCTGTTGCTGATGGTAAGCTAAAGATTAAGCCTGCTTTCTTAGTAAAGTATGTACCAGTGAACGCACCAACACAAGTAGATGCGAACCTAATGTTCTTAATTGCTGACGCTTTCTGGATAGGAGCAACATATAGAGCTGCTGTAGGTAATGGTACAGATGTATTCAATGAAAACGCTTTTGTAGATAGCGAGTCTATTGATGCTATCGTAGTATTCAATGTGCCTAAAACAGGTGTTAGAATTGGCTACGCATACGATTATACTTTGAGCGAATTGCAAAAGTATAATAACGGTTCTCACGAGTTGATGCTTGGCTTAGACTTGTCAAATCAAGGTCCACGTATCCGTACACCACGTTATTTCTAATATCAAGTGGTAATAAATTAGATTAATTGATTTTTTATTGAAGCAGCCTACCGATTTCGGTAGGCTGCTTTTTTTATGCCTTCATCTAAGACCGAACCAGAATAAATCGTTGTTCTTGCCTTGCTCTTTCGTATATGATAAAATTAATTTTTGAACGAACGTTCAATTTTTTGTCTGATTTCTTTTTTACTGATGATTAGATGGCTACATTCGAGCAGTCTCAAACAAATGATCGTCGTACAATGAATCAGATAGAATTGCTTACTGAAGCAGCAAAAAACTTCAGAACCGTAGGTACAGTCACTTTTAGCTCTCGTTTTTTAGTGAACAAGATGGTTTCTCCAATTCAAAAAAATAATGCCCAATGCATTGTTGAATTAGGTGCTGGAAATGGGTGCATCACTAAAGGTATTCTGGGAAAGATGGGAGATGACTCAAAACTTTATTCTTTTGAGATCAATGATAAGTTTTGTGATATGGTACGTGCGTTGAATGATGATCGCTTAGAAGTGATCAATGACTCAGCAGAGAAAATAGAAGAATACTTACAGCAGCATAATGAGCATAAAGCGGATTATATCATTTCAGCGGTTCCATTGGTGGTACTGCCAGATGATATAGGAGCACGAATTTTAGCAGCCGTGAAAAAAACATTAAAGCCAGGCGGTGTTTTTGTTCAACTTTCCTACAACCCGGTGATGCATAAAAAGCATTTGACGGATTTTGATCTGATAAAACGTAAATTCACACCTTTGAATCTACCACCAGCCTTTGTCTTTGTATGTCAAAACTGATCACAAGGCTAAATTAAATTGAATGGATTGGGAAATAGACAAAAACCATTTCCGAAGAAAATTGTATTAACAGGACCAGAATCTACTGCCAAGACTACTCTAGCACGAATGCTTGCGGCACACTTTGGCACGACTTGGGTTCCTGAGTATGCGCGAACTTATATTTCAACACTTGACCGCTCATATACTCAGAATGATCTGCTTCAGATAGCCAAACAACAAATTGCGCTTGAAGAGAAGTATCTAAGCTCAAGATCAACGAACAAGCTTTTATTCTGCGATACGGCCCTATTGGTTATTAAGATTTGGAGTGAGCAAGTATTTGGAAGCTGTGATCAGTGGATCATAGATCAGCTGAATAGAAGAAGCTATGATGCTTATTTGCTTTTGTATCCGGATATTGAATGGGAATACGACCCCCTTAGAGAAAGCCCGGATGCTAAAGAACGGATGCGCTTATTCCATCTTTATGAAGGGGAATTGAAAGCCATGAATGCGACATATCGCATTATTAAAGGCATGGAGGAGGAAAGGGAAATCAATGCATTACAAAGTGTAAAAGATTTACTTTAAATGCAGTGTAAACTAAATGACCTGATTTTTACAGGACGCACCTATGGTGCTAGTTAAAATGGGGGTACTTAACTATAAACTTCAAACATATAATGAGTCAATTCGAAAAAATCAATACAGATAAAGCCCCCAAAGCTGTTGGTCTTTATCCTCATGCTCGGAGAGTTGGGAACTTGCTTTTTCTCTCTGGAATAGGTCCGAGAGACCCTAAAGACGGAGTCAGCATTCCAGGTTTATCACTCGATAAAAACGGAAACTTCATCACCTTCGATTTCGAAGCACAATGTAGAGCCGTGTTTGATAATGTCAGGGCAGTATTGGAATCCGCAGGTGCAGAATGGACGGATTTGGTAGACGTGACCGTTTTCCTAGTGAACATGAAACGCGATTTTCACGTCTATAATAAAATCTATGCGGAGTATTTTAAAGATGCTCAACCTTGCCGTACAACTGTCGAGGTGAAAAGCTTACCTACGCCAATAGCCATAGAGCTAAAATGTATCGCTGCTATTGCTGATGATTGAACATAAACTACCTTTAAAAAAAGCCCACTGATGCGATTCGCATCAGTGGGCTTTTTTATGTAAGAAAGAAGGTACGAAGTAAAAAATCACTCGCTTTCTTTCTGCTCAATTTCGATTGTTTTGTAAATACGTAAGGCATCTTCTAAACTAATTTGTTTCCCACCTTTATAGGCAACAATTTGTGCCTTTTGATAACCTTCGTCTTTCAACTGAACCTTCTTAGAGTTCGCTAACTCGTATGACTTATATTCTCCGAATAAGTAGTCAAAACCTGTATTGCTTTCTTTTACTTTAAAATCAGAAGCAATAGGCTTTAAAAAGCGACTGCTGGATTCCAATGGGGCGGAAAAACTGCCCAAGTGAACAGAAAAAGTAATTAAATCCAACACACTATCCTCAAATAAAACAGAAGTGTCATCTACTGTTGAAGTTGGAATAATACTGGGTTTCGGTGTTGCGGAATTTTGCTTCAAATAAACCTCAAAATCATGATCCACAGCTAAGGTAGCCGGGTCTATCGTTATACGCGCAGAACTAGCATCAGCCTTCGAAGCGGCTAACACATAATGTTGATCAGTAGATAAATCGAACTCAAAATACCCTTCAGAGTCCGTATAATAAAACACCTTTTTAGAAGTCGCATCATCAGAAACTTCTTCTAAAACAACCTTCGCATCTGTTACGGTATCATGTCCATCTAATTGAAAAAAGAAAACATGACCTCTTAAAGTCAAGGCATCTTGTGCGGAGACTACTGTGCTTTGTAATAGTAGCAAGAATGCTACTAACACACACGATTGAATGATATGTCGACTAAGTAAAGGCATCAGACTAATTATCGGAGCTTGGGGAATGATTGATTCGTTTAATCGAATAAACCGTAAATTAGTTACAATATATCAACAAAAACCGTGCTAAGATTGCTGATAATCAGGCGGCTGTTAAGTTGATAGAAAAATAACTACTTGAGCACTTGGGAATCAAGCTGTTCAAGCTTTAAGAAAAAACCGCCTCCACCAATATTGAAACACTAATATAGCCCAAATACTGGCAGGACTGTCCTTTGGATCAGACGAATACAACTGCTCGACTAGCTGTTGAAGAATCGCATAGTCGAATAATGCCTGATTCTGGATAAAAGCCTCATCAAGAATCAGCTCATCTATTAAGAACTTTAAATCGCTTTGTAGCCATTGCGCCAAGGGCAACTCGAAGCCTTTTTTCGGACGATCGTACAGCTCGGCAGGGAGAATAGAACGTACTGCGTCTTGTAATAATCGCTTGCCCATCTGGGCATTGAGCTTGTGTTTTACAGGCGTACGGAAAGCGAATTCAACTACTTTATGGTCTAAGAATGGGGTTCTGACTTCCAAACCATTAGCCATGCTCATCAGATCCACCTTGGTCAGCATATCTCCTGTCAGTACCATATGCATATCCGCGTACAGTACATCATTCAAGTCATTGCGAATACCGATCTTATTGCTCAATAAAACTCGTCGAGCCAAAGCAGTGTCGTCAGCTAAATCTTCCTTCAATAAGGCTTTTGAATGTGCTTCGGACATCAAAGACGCCCACTGCAAATAACGCTCTTTGTCGATCAAACGGGCACCACTCGCAAAACGATCCAACTGTCGGAATAAGTTCGTCCACCTATTCGCCCTAGAATGTGGAAGTCGTTTCCAAATAGGTGAACCGGCTTTCACTAAGGCCGCTTTAAGTCCACCTTGCCGCACTCGCCACTCTGCTCTATGCTTATTATAGCCTGCGAACAACTCATCCCCACCATCACCAGACAAGGCAACCTTTACCTCCTTTTTCGTCAGCTCACTCAAAATATAAACCGGCAAAGCCGATGAATCCGCAAAAGGCTCGTCTATATAATCGAGCACTTTGAATACCCGTTCTAAAAAATCAGCATTGGTCAAGGAGAACACTTGATGTTGAGTGCGATACCGCTTCGCAACGGACAAAGCATATTTCGTTTCATCAAAATAAGGCGCATCCGCATAGCCGATAGAAAAAGTACGAAGGTCTTTAGTATGCCTACTCGCCAAAGCCACAACAGTAGAAGAGTCAATGCCACCGCTCAAAAAAGCACCCAAAGGCACATCAGCGATCAAACGGTTTTTTACCGAACGTTCTAACAATTCCAAACACTCTTGCTGGCAAGCTTCGTAGCTCTGATCAGCATAAGGGGCTTCTTGCTTTCCGTATGGGATTTTGTAAAAAGGACGAATCTCCGCCTTTTGCTGATCTAAGTCATAGATCAAATAATGTCCTGGTTCAAATTTCCTACAGCCTGCCAACATACTATAAGGAGGGGGGAGGTAATTCAGTTGCAAATACAAGTGCAAGCTTTGCATATCCAAGCGTTTGGGTATGCCACAAGCCAATAAAGCCTTCATTTCCGAGCCAAAAACCAACTGCCCCTCATCCTCATATATATGCAAAGGCTTGATGCCGATTCTATCCCTCGCCAGCACCAATTGCCCTTTTACTTTATCATGGATCGCCAAAGCGAAAAAACCATCCAGTCGCTCAAAAACACCCGCACCCCATACCATATAGCCCTTCAATAACACCTCCGTATCTCCACTTGATCGGAATTGATGTCCCTTGCTCGCTAACTCTTGTCTGATCGATTTAAAATTGTAAACCTCCCCATTGAACACCATCGTATAACGATCATGTGCATCACTAAAAGGCTGAGCCGCCGCATCACTGGTATCTAAAATAGATAGGCGAGTATGTCCTAAATAGATCCCATCATCATCCGCATAATACCTACCACTGGCATCTGGTCCGCGCAAAGCAAGGCTATCTACAGCAGCAGCCAAACGTCCCTGCCAAGCAGAAGAATCGTGCTTCGTTTGATTTCCACCGTCTTTAACGATAATGCCAACAATACCACACATAGAAAA
>JAHDGT010000128.1:8239-10214 GCA_020631675.1 Bacteroidota bacterium | reverse complement strand
TTAATCGATCAGACTAAAAAATCACGCTTTTTCGACCAGATATTAAATTCCTAAACACGCTCTAAGAATTAGAGACCATGAAGAAAATTTTACTGTTTTGCGCCCTATTGTGCTTAGGGAATGTATATACATTTTCACTCCTTGCTCAATCAAATAAAGACTGCCAGATCAGTGGTACGGTGACCAACGAATTGGGGGAGCCATTGCCCGGTGCGAATATAGTAGTGGAAGGCACTTTACAAGGGACGAGTACGGATATGGACGGCACTTATGAACTGTCTTTGCCCTGCGATGCCAAAGTGGTGGTAAGTTTTACGGGCATGGAGGATAAGGTCTTAACGATCGCCGAATTGGAGCAATATGATTTCGTTTTACAGTCTACGGCCTTTGGCTTGAATGAGCAGGTGGTAACGGCTAATAGAAGCAAGCAGAAAATTTTAGATGCTCCTGCTTCGATCAGTAGAGTAGACGCACAAACGATTGAGAATCAAGTGACCACATCGCCTAGTGATCTGGTGAAGGATGTAGGGGGTGTTGATGTGATGAAGACGGGCTTGCAGACGGGAAATATTGCGGTTCGGGGTTTCAATGGCATTTTTTCGAATGATTTATTGACGCTGGTGGATAACCGTATTGCGAGTATTCCTTCTTTGCGGGCGAATATGATGCAGATGATCCCTGCTAATAATGAGGACATTGACCGAATTGAAGTACTGCGCGGACCTGCTTCCGCACTTTATGGTCCGAACAGTGCGAGTGGGGTGCTTCACTTGATCACCAAATCACCTATTGATCATCAAGAAACGACCATTGGTTTGGCGGGGGGACTTCGTTCTATGATAGACGGTCCCTTGGCGATGAGTGCGCCTGCGGATTCTATTTATGATGCATCGAACTGGAGAAATCGTACGATTTATAGTGGCTCGATTCGTCATTCTGACCGAATAATCCATAAAGAGGACGGCATGAAGGTGGGCTATAAGATCAGTGCTAATTTATTAGAAGGACATGATTGGCAGTACTATGATCCGAATGAACCAGACAGCATTGTTCTATCAAGAGTGACCGATGCGGGTCGGGTGTATTATTATGCGGATGGTTCTACTGTACCTGCGGACTCTATTGAGGCGGGTGTAACGGGTGACCTTGTGGATAACGCACGTAACCCGATGGCACAAAAGTTAAGTGTGGACGGGCGAGTGGATGTACGTTTCACCGATAGAACGGAGTTGACTTTATCAGGCGGTTTTAATGAAGCAAGTGGTATAGAATTAAGTCCGGTAGGAGCATTGCAAAATCAGAATTGGCGGTATTATTACTCCCAAGCCCGTTTCCGTTTTGATGATCTGTTCGCACAGGTATTCGTGAATGCGGGTAATTCAGGTAATTCTTATGCTTTACAATCTGGTGACTACTTTGTGGATCGGTCTAAGCTTTGGGTGGCGCAGTTACAGCATAGTTATGCGCCATTGCCTACTTTAAAATTGGTGTATGGTCTGGACGCTTTCTTTACCCGCCCGGAAACCGAGCGCACCATTAATGGAAGATTTGAGGATGAGGATAACATCAATGAATATGGTGCTTATATACAGGGAGATTACCAGTTGAACGAGCATTTCAATTTGTTGGCCGCGAGTAGAGTGGATTATCATGATGTGATCGATAAGGTATTCTATTCTCCTAGAGCAGCATTGGTCTATAAACCCAATAGTGCGCATACGGTGCGTGCTACTTTTAATCGTGCCTTTAAGACACCTGGCTCTGGTTCTATTTTCTTAGATGTGCTACAAAGCAGTTTGCCTACGGGTATAGACATACGAGGTGTAGGCAATATTGATGGCTTCGATTACAGCTTTGGCAGTAATCCTTACTTTGGTGATGATCTATTACCGCAATTCCGAACAGCTTATAGTGCGGATCCGAATCAGTATTATAACGTAGGAGATCAAAGTATCAATCAAGCTGCATGGCAAGG
>JAHDGT010000128.1:0-8139 GCA_020631675.1 Bacteroidota bacterium | reverse complement strand
CCGAAAAGCTACTTTACTTATTGGACCTCACCGCTTCTCAATTGCCTATTGGAACGATCACACCTCAAAGCATGGATGGTCCTACTATGGCATTGGCTTCTCGTAATATTGGTGATGTGAGTGTGTTCGGGGCGGACCTGAACGCGGTTACCTATTTGAGCGAAGACACTCGTTTTAGCTTGGGTTACTCTTATGTAAGTAAGGATTCTATTTCGGTTCCTGGTGCACAATTCGGTTTTGTAGCACTTAATGCGCCTAAGCATAAATTGCGGATCAGTGCGGATCATGGCATTGGTAATACGGGTATCAACTTAGGACTTCGTTTCCGTTGGAATGATGGTTTTCCGGCTAATTCGGGTACGTTCGTAGGCTATGTGGACCCTCGTCACGAGATTGATGTGAATGTGGCTTGGCGTCCGCCTTTCCACGAGGCTTTGTTACTCAACCTGTCTATGCAGAATGTCTATAATAATGCGACGCAGTTCTTTGTGGGTACGCCACAGATTGGGCGGACTACTATGTTGCGGCTTAGTTATACGCTGTAAAAAACAAAACGCCTCCTGCCAAAAAAAGACAGGAGGCGTTTTACATTTCACTATTGTTTAATTGAGGTAGTTTAAAGTCATTCTACTCGAATACCACCAAATTGTAGTTCTTTTTGCCTTTTTGCACCAGTAGGAATTTATCCTGCAAGAGTGCTGCTTCGGTCAATGTGAAATCTTCACTCACCTTGGCTTTGTTCACGCTGATGGAGTTGCCTTTCAAGCTTCTGCGTGCATCTCCATTAGAGCTGCAGATTTGAGTGTCGGTGGCTAATAATTGCACAATGCCCAAGCCACCCTCTGCAGCTAAAGCTGCTTTAGAAATGGTGTATCTGGGTACGCCTTCCATCACATCCTCGATCATTTGAGCATCTAAAGACGCCAGCTCATCTTGGGTGTTTTTACCAAATAAAATACGAGACGAGGCTACCGCACTTTCATAGGCTTCTCTACCGTGTACTAAAACCGTCACCTCTTCGGCCAAACGCTTTTGCAATGCACGAGCACCCGGGTTTTCTGCTTGTTCTGCTTCTAAAGCTTCAATGGTTTCTTGATCTAAGAAAGTGAATATGCGAATGAACTTCTTCACATCCTCATCAGAAGCATTCAGCCAGAACTGGAAAAATTTGTAGGGTGAGGTCAGAGCCGGACTTAGCCAAACAGCACCGCTTTCCGACTTGCCGAATTTAGAGCCATCGGCTTTGGTGATCAATGGGCAGGTGATCACATGCGCCTGTCCGCCCACTTTACGGCGAATCAGTTCTTTACCTGCCATCATATTCCCCCACTGATCCGAACCTCCGAATTGGAAGTTGCAGCCCTTTTCTTGGTATAAATGCAAGAAATCATAGCCTTGGATCAATTGGTAAGTGAACTCTGTGTAGGAAATACCACTCTCTAAACGGCGCTTCACCGATTCCTTATTCAACATCACATTGATGGACACATTTTTACCAATATCACGTAAAAAATCCAACAAAGAAATATCCTTGAACCAGTCGTAATTATTGACCATCTCCACTGCTTCCTCGCCTTCACCTAGTTGGAACAATCGCGCCAGAATCTCTGACTGCTTCTCCACATTATATCGCAGCACCTCCTCCGTCATCATAGGTCGTTCCGCATCCTTACCAGAAGGATCACCCACCATACCGGTAGCACCACCTACTAACACTACAGGCGTATGCCCAGCACGTTGAAAATGTAATAACATCATTAGAGATGCTAAATTTCCAACTGTTAAAGAAGGTGCGGTAGGATCCACACCCAAATACGCCTTGCAAGTCCCGTCAATTAAGGCTTGCTCCGCATCCGGAGTGATATCGTGGATCATGCCACGCCAGGTCAATTCTTCAACAAAGTTCATAGCAGTATTTTCTTTTGTAACTTTAGACTACCTGAGTTACATCTTCATTTTAAAACGCCGCGAATATACGTTGTTTAGCTAAGGATAAATCTATAAAAATAGTTCCTAAACACTCCAAACATCTTTTGCCATATCAACGATTCGCTCCCCTATTGACAAGCTCGCAGTGGCTGCTGGTGATGGTGCATTGATCACATGAATGGCTCTTTCTCGATAGATGATTTTAAAATCATCCAGCATTTCCCCTTCTGGTGTAAGCGTCATCGCGCGAACACCTGACCGGGCAGGTTCGATCTCATCTGCTGTTAAAGAGGGCATTAATCTTTGAAGACTCTCTAAAAACAACTGTTTCGACCAGGCTCGTCTATACTCCCGTAAACCGAATTTCCAGTGCTTGGCGAAGAAACGCCAAGTACCACCAAAGCCAAGCGCGTCTTTGGTGTCTCTCCAATCAAAATCAGTAGTGCTATAGCCCTCTCGTTTAAAGCTGAAAACCGCATTCGGACCACATTCCACCTCTCCATCTATTCGTGGTGTAAAGTGTACACCCAAAAAAGGGAAGCGAGGGTCAGGAACGGGGTAGATCGGGTTGTTTACTTTATAGCGAGCTGTTTCTGTTAAGCGGTAGTAATCTCCTCTAAAGGGCAAAGTGCGTGTATCCACTTCCGCCTTTTGCGCTTGGGCTACTCTATCTGCCTGCAAACCCGCACAGGCGATCAATAATTTAGCACGAAATACTCCTTTTTCAGTATAAGCCTCCACATATTCAGGATGGTTGAAGAAGCGTTTCACTTCCGCCCCGGTCACAATGAGGTTAGCTTCATTTTTAGTCCGCACACATGCTGCTAGCTGGCGAGAAAACAACTTAAAATCAATGACTCCTGTTTGGGGGACGTGAATAGCGGCGATACCCGCACAATAGGGTTCTATTTCCTTGATCTCTTCTTGCCCGATTTTTCTTATACCCGATAGTTGGTTGGCTTGGCCTCTTTCAAATAAAGTTTGTAGTCGCTCTAACTCTTCTTTGTGGGTAGCGACGATCAGCTTCCCTCCTACTCTATGTGGAATTTGGTAGTGTTTGGAAAATTCAAGTAGTAGGTCATAACCTCGTCTACAATCCAATGCTTTCTTTGAACTAGGTTTGTAGTAAATTCCTGAGTGGATCACACCGGAATTATGGCCGCTTTGGTGGGCGGCCAATTCGCTTTCTTTTTCCAGTATGCAGATACTGCGTTCAGGGAATCTTTCCGACAATTGATAGGCAGTGGCTAAACCGACGATACCACCACCCACGATCAAATAATCAAAGGCTTTACTCACACTATTAACGTTCATCCTCTGTATCTAGATCTTCGATCTTCACTTCGGCTTTTTTTGCCCCTCCAGCGGCTTCCGCCTTGCCTTTTTCGGCCCATTCCAAATTGGCGTGTAAGCGTTTGATCTTGTCATTGATCTCAATGCCTTTCTTACAAGCTTCGATTCCTTTGTCCCACTGCGCCATTTTATTGTGAGATACACAGATGAAGTTCCATAAACCCGCATCGCGCTCTTTAGCTGTAAAGCCTCTTTGTGCGGTTTCAATACACTTCTCGTACTCGCCCATTTTGTAGTACACATCACACAAACGCTTGTAATGCTTTAGTTTTTTAGGCTCGTTCACGATCAGCTGTTCCATAGAGTCGACATCCTCCGCCATCACCTTGCCGTATTCTTTGTCGATCTTCACTTTGAGTTTTTCCAGCTTTTCCACAGCTTTTTTGTGGGAATCGGTTTTCGGCTTTATTTTCTTGATCCCCTTGTCTGTTATTTTTTTCGCATCCTTATAGCGTTCCTTATCCATCAGCCATTTGGCGTACTTCTGATACGAATGTGGTACGAACTGCCCCCTATCTGTCGCTTTTTTGAAATGCTCTTCGATCTCTTCATCCGTTGCATCCGGGCGGTGCTTCATTTTGAAGTTGACCATGCTCATGTGTAAGCCTGGGTTTCTTGGCCATTGTACCAGTGCCAAGTCGTAGTATTTAGCCGCCTCATCATAGTCTTTCCGTCCAGCTAAAATATCCGCCCAATACTTTAGTACTCTACCGCTCTCCGGACTTTTTTGTACTGCATCTTCCCATGCTGTAGCAGGGGTTGCCCATACGAAGTTACGCTGGTAAGTACCATAGCCGTAAGCTAAGATGACAGCCGTTGCAGCGATGGGTAAACCCCATTTCAACAAAGGTGTTTTTTCTACTTTCTTCTCATTTCTAATGGCCCACCAGCCAATGACCCAACCTACTGCCAATACCAAACCCACAAAGGGGAAGAACATGCGGTGATGGTTCGCGATCTGGAAACGGGGAATAATACTGGATGTGGGCACAAAAGCCAGATACATCCATATGATACCATAGGTGATGGGATAAGTTTCAAAGCGTCTGAATGCCCATAATGCTAGAGCGATCATGGCGCCATTAACCACAAAACCAATGATAGCTTCACTGGAAAGCACAGAATCTAAAAGGTGGAAATCGCACTCAATGGTCAAACCAACAGGAAGTATGAAGTTCCCTAAATAGGTAGCGATCACATAGGTCTGTGTGATAAGGTACCAGAACTTAGATCTACCCGTATTATAGCCCGCCAAAGGGGTCATCACCTTCTGATTGAAGATGAATATTCCCAAGCCCACTACGAATGCTGGTAAGGATTTTAGTATCGTTCTACCTAATTTCTTTCTATTCTCTGCCCCGAATGGATCCGTTAAGCTGATCTTTTCATCGAACAACATGATGTACACGAAAAGCAGTGGCGGGAACATGATACCCGTTTGCTTCGTGAACAAGCCGATGATCATGGGTATTAGGTACAGATGGAATTTCCTAGTGAATTTATACTGGTACATCAGTATACCGACTACCATCCACAGCGTAGAAAAGGAGTCGGATCGTGCAATGATGTAATTGATCGTTTCCGCATTGGTGGTATGTAGACCATACAAGGCGGTGATAAACAGAGCGATCAGATTGTTCCACCGATGCCGATGGGAAATGTTCAGAATATTCCTGAACAAGAAGAACATACAGATCAGCTGCACGACGTACCAGAAAAAGATCGAGCGGTGGAAGTAATAAGTATCATACTCATTACCCGCCAAGTTGTAGTCAACAGCATTCATCAAAGCCACTAAGGGGCGGTAGTTGATTCCTCCTTTATTCGTACCAGTTGTTCCGTCTCTAAAAAACTTCATGGGGTCGCTCAGATCCCGTATGTCCTTATTACCTGTGATCGTATGGTGATCATCAAAGTGGAAGGAGTTGTTATAGTGATTCGAGTACGATAGTAGTAGTGCGACAAAGAAGAAACCAGCCAACATCCACACGATTCGGCGGTCTTGTTGCTGCTGTTGCTGATGCATTTCCATAGACGATATATGCTGCTGTAGGGCTTGCTTGTTGAAAAGTGAACTGACGAGTTAGTCAGTTCAAGTCGCGAATTTACGCATTCCCACATCAACTTATTTCTAACAGCTGATTTTAAAACTAAATGATGGCAATTTTGATAGGAAAAACAAAAGGCAGCTATGTGAAACATTTCACATAGCTGCCTTTTGTTCTGTTGCTTATTGGTTAAACATCAAGGTGATAAAGGCACAAAAAGCTCATTGTCTACAATATTCTTCACTGCGGAACGGATGCTCGGTAGGCTATCTACCAGTTCCTTATAAGAATCAATGACAAAATACTGTGCTTGGAATTTGTCTTTGATGTAAGGTGTATCCATAATAGTTCGCACATCATAAGGAACATGCACCGCCTGATCTGTCAAACAGACTTTGCTCTCTCCAGGAGAAGAAAGAATACCAGCACCATAGATCTTCACCGCGCCATCTTCTTTGATCAAACCAAATTCTACCGTATACCAATATAAGCGAGCCATTACTTCTACTACCGAAGGATTATCAATATGCTCTAGTGTGATCATGCTGAGCGATTGCAAGAAATCACAAAAGAAGGGAACACTAAGCAATGGTATATGTCCGAAAATATCATGGAACATATCCGGTTCTTCGATGTACTTGAGTTGCTCCATCGAACGTAACCAAGTAGTAGCGGGGAATTCTTTTCTGGATAAGTGTTCAAAGAATGGCTTATTATCTATTAAGCCTGGAACGACATACACATTCCAACCGGTTAACTTATCCAGTTCTTCATTGATGATATCAAATCGAGGGACCTTATCGGGTACGAAGCGCACGGTTTTCATTCCTTGCAGATAATCCTTAGCGGCTAAAGCAGGCAAATGATGCATTTGCTCGGCATACAATAAGGACCATACTTTATGATCTTCGGGCGTATATTTATCGTACTCTTGACGCATTTCCATGTTTCCTACAATCTATTTTCTGTTTAACATCACCAATCTGTGGGTCGATAATATATTAAACATCCTACCACCAATACAAATTTTTAATCGGCAAGGTTTATCAAAAGGATATCCAAGCACAAAGTTAATACAAACTAACAAGTGTTAGTTGTTATTTTTTAATTAAAAATTGTCTGCTCTCAACCAACCTTATTCAGTAATAGATACCCCTTCAATAAGTGAGCAACCTTTAAGTATCGAACACCGTTCACACTTGTGTATATCCTAATATATTAGAGGATATTTGTACGTTTGTATTGAAAACACTTAAAACTACTAAATATTGCTATATGCATTACAAAACGAACCCCACTTACCGCATCGGTAAAAGATGGCGCGCGCAATGGAACAGATTAATCGGATTGATCCAAAGTGGAGACTTTAAACAGTTATCGGCGAGACGCCAGTCATCCATTTTGCGCAAAGTGCGTTTATTGGCGAAACGCATGCTGAACCTCCAACCCAGCTTAAGAAGAAGCTTAGGTGGGGCAGCATTATTGACCGCATTGACTTTAACCCCTGCTGCTTTACAAGCACAGGAGGTCACTTTTGAGCTGAATGAGGATTCTCCTGTCAGTTTTAACTCTGGCGAAGGGATCAATTTGCTTCAATTCGTTGATCTAGATAATGATGGTGATTTAGACGCTTTGATAAACTCAGGGGAATACGGCAGCATCCTGTATTATGAAAACCAAGGTACAGCAGATGAAGCCAATTTCATGCCTGTTGAAGAAAATCCTTTTGATGGACTAGAAGTACTCGGCATTTCAATGGGAGATCTAGATGGCGATGGTGATCTGGATTTGATAACAGCGACTTACGAAGGTGGCGATATACTATTTGTAGAGAATATCGGCACTGCGGAATCACCCGAATTTAGCATTAGCAGTGAAACAGTTATTCCTCCTACCCCCTACACCATTTATACCATGGTTGATATGGATCAGGACGGAGACTTGGATCTGGTAGGCTCTTCTTATGCTGAGTATACGAATGGGCTATCCTATTATGAGAACATAGGTACGCCTGAAGAACCGAGCTTTGGTGCGATCAGCGAAGCGATCTTCGATGCCGTTGAAGCCAGTGAAACTTCTTATTTCAATTTTCCGACTTTCGTTGATCTTGATCAAGATGGGGACCTTGATATGTTCATCGGGCAGTATGGCTATTCCGCAAAGCTGAATTACTTTGAAAATGTAAGCGAGAATGTGGATGAGCCGGAATTCGTCTTAAGTGCTAACCCGATTGAATACACCTTAGAAGGTGATGGATATTTCGTAACTGTTGCGTTCGCCGACTTAGACAATGATGGTGATGCGGATGCCTTTGTATCTGAATATAGTGGTACTATTTCCTATCATGAAAACACAACAGGTGATATCAGCATAGGTATCGAATCTGTAGTTGATCCTATTACTGTTGTTAAGGCGGGTCCGAATCCTTTTTCGTCTAATACCAATATCAGTTTTGACCTTATGGAGACTAGTGATGTACGCTTAGAAGTATATGCTGCTAATGGTCAATTGGTACGTGTGCTTTTAGATGGGCAATTAGCTGGTGGCACGCATCAGGTCAACTGGGACGGTGCGGATATGAATGGTACTTCATTGTCAAATGGACAGTACATCTGTCGGTTGACTGCTGGAGGTAAGCAGCAAAGTTTACAGTTGAGCTTATTTAAGTAGTAAGCGCACTTTTTTCGTAAAAACACACGGGCACTGTCTCTATGTAGATGGTGCCTTTTTTAATTTACCCGTGCGAGGGATAGTAGTGGAAATGAGGCAGTTAAGGAGCGCACTGAGCGGCGGGCTAAAAAGGCGGCCC
>JAHDGT010000127.1 GCA_020631675.1 Bacteroidota bacterium | reverse complement strand
GTGTGAGTGCCTGCTTGGCGGGGGCGGCCCAGAGGTAGCCACCGCCAAGCAGTGCGACGAACCCCCAGATAGCTCATTTTGTAGGAACGGATAGCCCGGTGGACGCAGTGAAAACTGGCGTTTTCTTAGACCCGAGACATGAGACTCGAGACATGAGATTATCTGCTCGACGTCGATTTTTCATAGGCGATTCAAGCCAGTTTTTATTGCGGGCACGCGCCCGACTAATGATCATTGACAAAATTTAGCGTAGGAGGTGGCTGCTGGTCCGTATTTCATGGATCGGGCTTTATCGAAATCTTGGCAGGCGGATTTATTGTCACTCATCATACGGTATAAACGTCCGCGATTGTAAAAGGTGATGGCGTTTTTGTCATTCAGGCTGATCGCCTTATTGTAGTTGGATAATGCCGTTTTGTAATCGCCAATGTTGGCGTAGAAATTCGCTCTAGCTTGGTAGCCTTCAAAGTAGTTACCATCTACTTCAACGGCTTTTCTGAAATCTTCTTTTGCCCCTTTTATGTCTTTTAAAAAGTGCTTGGTCACGGCTCTGTTCACATAAGCTTGTTTCAGTGCCGGGTCTAGTTCTATTGCCCTATCACAATCCGCTAATGAAGCTTCATGATCGTTGTGCAAGGCACGTTGAATGATGCTTCTGTTGCTATAAGCTTTCGCGTATTTAGGGTCTATCCTGATCGCCTTATTATAATCTGCCCAAGCATCTTCATGCTTGCCTTTGAAATACCTGGAGTTGCCTCTGTAGTTATAGGCATCTACGTATTTGGGGTCTAATTTGATGGCATAATTGAAATCGTAGATCGCCTCATCGAATTGATCCAATGAATATTTAGCATGGCCGCGATAATACCAAGTGCTGGCTTTTTCGGGATCCAGCACGATCGCTTGATCATAGTCTTTTATAGCCAGTTTGTACTTGCCCAAACGATAATAAGCGTCTGCCCTATGATCATAACCACGCGCCACTTCCGGGCGCATTCTGATGTAGATGGAATAATCTTCTATGGCACGATCGTAGCGTTGTAGGATGTATCTGCTCCATCCTCTGTAGAAGTAGGCATCGGGGCGTTTATTTTCAGAGAGGCTAATGGCTTGAGTGAGGTCGTTGATCGCCGACTCGAATTTGCGTAATTTGAAGCGCGCCATACCTCTATTGTTGAGTGCTTTAACGCTACCGGCTTCTTTTTTTAATACGTGCGTATAGTCTTTTTCGGCCTCTTTATAGTTCTTCATTTTGAAATAGCTATCTGCCCTTGCCAGATGCGCTTTGGTAAAATCTTCTTTGAGTTGAATGCTTTGGGTCAGATCTTTCACACTGCCTTCATAGTCTCGGGTTTTGTACTTGGCCAAGCCTCTGTAATACCAAGCTTTCACATCTTTATTCCTTCTCACCAAATACTTATCATAAGCACCTATTGCTTTGTAATTGCTACCCATCGCATAATAGGTAGCAGCCAAATAGTACCATGCATTGAGGTCATCTTTGCGGTACAACATAGCCGTTTCAAGGTCTTCCTTCGCTTTCTCAAAAGAACGAAGCTGGTAGTGTATCACCCCTCTATTGTAATAAGCTGTTTCATGATTAGGTGCAAGCTGGATCGCGCGATCATAAGATTTCAAGGCATTGTTCTTATCGTCCATTTTACGATACGCATCACCCATATTATTGTAGGCGGTCGCATAATTCAGGTCCTGCGCCACTGCCAGTTTAAAATCGCTCAAGCCGCCCTCAAAATTCCCTAAAGCCACCTTGGTCAGCCCTCTGTTGTTATAGGCTTCTTTGTATTTTTTATTGATCTTGATCGCCCGGTCGTAGTCCTTCAAAGCCTCATCATAACGCTGTAGATCGTAGTAGGCCCCTCCCCTATTATAGTAAGCCTGCGCGTATTTGCTGTCTAACTTAATGGCTCGGGTATAATTGTTCACCGCATTGATCAGATCCCCCATCACAATGGCGGCATTACCCAATTCATTGTATTCTGTTGCTGAGTTTTGGGCATGCGCAGGCAAGCCCTTATTCAAAAGAGTTAGTGCCAGGCACAACACGAAATAATAGCTATAGAATGGAAAAGGGATTGTGATCAGATCTTTTCGAGGCATATTGGTGAAACAAGGTTTGTTTATGGCTTACTTGGGTTTACACTTGGGCGCATACCCGCCTGCGGCAGGGTACCGGGCTATCCGTTAAAATTCAGCCCCTGCCTGCTGCTGTTTGGCAGGCGTACAAAGAGCTTCACAAGGTCGCTTTCGTACGCCGCCAAACAGGGCGCATTCAGCGGCTTCATTACCACTCCTATCCCTTGCGCATGGAAATAGTAATTGGTGCTCTTTACGAAGATAAAAAGAAAACGGGCGTATAAGCATATCACCCTCCAGCTACTATTCTATCTTTTCCCAATTTAAATAACAAGTTTTGCTCGTACCGTCCGTATAAGTAACTGTATAAATTCCAAATAGACTATTATTAGCTGGATCATATGCTCCTATATGCTCTGTTCCATCCTCTAAAACACCTTCGTAGCTATTCCCTAAATAGTCTAGTTGATAAGGTATCTGGAAACTATTAGCACTAACAACTTCTGCTCTTATATCAAAAACGCCAAGTCCCAGATCAATAAATAAGAAGGAATCATCATTAAAAGTAGACGCTTCTATTGTATTCGAATCCTGTTCCGAGTCAACACAAACCTCAAGTCCATCATATACACCTAAATATCTATCGCGAACTAAAGTATCACAGTCGCTACCCGTATATCCTATATCACAAAAACAAATACCCTCTGTACAAAAGGTATTTGGTGGGCAGCTTATTTCATCACAAAGGTCATTCTCACAGCTTTGCCCCGCAAAACCTGGCGGGCAATCACATTCGGCTAATCCGGTTGCTTCATTGATCACACAAGTGCCACCATTCAAACAAATAACATCATCGCATAGGTCATACTGCATTTCACAGTACAAACCAATAAAACCCGGAGGACAGTCGCATTCCGCTAGTCCAGATTGTTCGTTGATGAAGCAGGTCCCCCCATTCAAACAAACAACATCTTCACAAGCAGTATAATCAATCTCCACCTCGCAAGACACACCACCGAAACCCGGAGGACAATCGCATTCTACTAAGCCTGTATTTTCGTTTACGATACAATTACCACCATTTAAACAGATTGCTAAGCTGCATAATTCTATCTCGCAAATTGCACCTGTATACCCTATCGGGCAGTCACAATATGGCACTCCTCCCGGATCAGACGTCAGACAATCTCCCCCATTTTGACAATTGATGTCATCACAATCTCGAGTTTTATCACAAGCTGTTAAGGCAAATAAGAGGAAGAAGAAACAAGTCAAAAAGGGGGATAGTCTATAATAGTTCGCAGTATTTTTTTTCATAAAATGACATGGTTTGAGCTGAATAAAAATCTGATATTACAATTCAAAAATATAAAAAACGGGCGACCTTGTATGTACAAAGCCGCCCGTTTTGGACAAACACTCTAAATAAAAGAGTGCCTTATTTCATTTTATTGCTTATTGCAATGTCCAAACGAAATCACAAGTTTCGCTAGTGCCATCACTGAAAGATACAGTGTAAGTACCTGCTACAACATTAAGCGCAGGATCAAAAACACCTAAGATCTCGCTACCATTCGCATCAACACCCTCGAAAATACGACCAGCCGCATCTTCTTGGTTAGGAATACGGAAGCTGTACTGATCAACTACCTCACAGTTTACTAAGTTCTCGAAACCACCGAAGTTGCTTACAGTGAACCATAAGTTGTTCGTTGCGGAACCTGTGATCACAGCAGTAGATGCGAAAGTACCAGAAGGACAGATGTCCTCAGCAGAGTAAGTACCAATGTACTTATCACGGATCAGGGTATCACAGTTAGCACCTTCAAAACCTACATTACAGTAACAAACACCGTCTTCACATTCTGCATTATCAGGGCAGATGATGTCGAAACAGTTGTCAAAATCTTCACAAGCCACACCAGAGTAACCTGGAGGGCAGCTACATTCTGCTAAAGCAGTTACATCGTTTACTACGCATTCACCACCGTTCAAACATTCTACACCATCACATTCAGAAGGAGTAGTGTCACATGCGGTAAAAAGCGCCGCACCAATTACGATACCTAGTACCGTAAACAGTTGCCAAAATTTAGTCGCTTTCATCTTCAAAACTATTTTGGTTATTAAAAGAGTAATTTATTACAATCAGTATGGAGCCGAGAGTAAGACTGAGGAAACTATGAAATAGCATCCTTTTTCAGTCGTGAAAATTCGGTAAGGTCACCGATAAAAAGTAGAAGTTGGTTTGTTGGACTCAACACTTCTATGCCGAGTTTAATGTAAATGCTTAAGAAATAAAACATTCATACAAAGCCATCAAATTAAACTACTTTTTAATAGATGCGCAAAGATACCCCATATAAGAGGATTGCCCAAGCAAGTTGGTTGCAAGTCGACATAAATAATTTTAATCTGAATATTGTTAAGCTCTTAGACGATAGATTTGAGACATGAGACCCGATATATAAGACTTCGTGCAGACTCCGAAATAATTACAAAAAAAGCCTCCCTCACCAAAAGGTGAAGGAGGCTTTTATCATTTGATCGAATCTAAATTTTGAGAATCGACTATGGAAAAGAATAATTACTCAACAACGATCTGACGGCTGTCTGTTTGTTGCCCATCACTGATCGTGATCAAGTACATACCACGTGCTTTATCCTCTAAGTTGATCACACGCTGGTACTGGTTCGTAGTATTCACTTTTTCAGTGAACACTAATCTACCTAAAGCATCAAATAAGTTAACCGTAAGGTCTTTCGTACCATTGAAGCTATAATTCACATTGATTATGTCATTAGCAGGATTAGGGAATAGCTCCAATACCGTTGGTGTTGGATCATTACCATCAATACCTACAGAAACGATCTCAATGTCGAAAGTATGCTCACGTGTACAGCCACTCGCATCTGTTACTTCAACTGTAACCGTATAGATACCGATCGCATCATAAGTTACGATAGCTGTAGCAGAATTAATTGTAACATCACCATTACCGAAGTCCCAGTTTGTAGTCACCGCACCTTCTGTCAAGTTCTGGAATAATGTAGGAATACCTACATCAATGAAATTGTTGAAGTTGATGTCAACGAACATTACGTTCTGGATAGAAACTTCTTGAACGATCGTTTCACAGCCAATGATGTTACAAGCTTCTAGGGTAACCGTATAGTTACCGCTTGCCGCATAAGAGTGCTCTGGATTCTGTTCAGTAGATGTGTTACCATCACCGAAGTCCCAGTTCCAAGTATCAGGATATTGCGTAGAAGTATCTGTGAACTGCATGATACCTTCACACTCAGACATTACCTCATTACCAAAAGCAGGTACTGGTACTTCTGTAACCGAGATACACTCCCAGAATGCCTGGAAACCATCAGGTGTAACAGAACCATCTGTATCTACACGTACAGTCAAGTCGCCACCAGTTGTTGTAACAGTTTGTCCTAAAAGATCGCCACCAGTGTAGTTACCGATCAAAGTACTGTTCACATCCGGGCCGTCATACAATAAGAAATCATCACAACAAGTCTCGAAGTTGAACACATCGAAAGTGATAGAAATAGACGTAGCACCTGGAGGAGAGATCGTAACCGTACCATCCGCGTTATTCGCATATGGGCCATCACCACCATCATCCATCAATACCCCTGTACACGAAGTGATCAGTGTATTGCCAGAAGTAGGCATGTAAATCGTATCACAGTAAGAAGCGGCGAAGTCTACTTCAATATAGTCTTCAATGATTTGCTCATCACAACCTAAGCTGTTACAAGCTTCAAGACTTACAGTATACAAACCAGCCTCTTCGTAGATGTGCAATGGGTTTTGCTCTGTAGACGTATTACCATCACCGAAGTCCCAGCTCCATTCTGTTGGGAAGTTCACTGAGTTATCCGCGAACTGAACGATACCGTCACAGCTCAAAGTACCACCACCAGCAGTACCTAAGATCGCTTGAGGGAATGCCTCAACCACCATAGTTACTGGTATAATGATCAATGGTGTGTCAGGATCATCTGTATAGATCACTAAGCTGAAGTTGTAGGTACCTGCTAATAAGCCGGTCGCATCAATTGTAGCCGTGATCTCATTCGTTCCACCGATCACAACATCACCACCATAGTTATCTAAAGTGAACCAAGCAGGTGGCGCACCCTGTGCAACTACCATCGCATTGTTCGCGATCTGGCTGAAAGGCTCATCAAAGTAATCCATAGTGTAACCCAAGTAAACTGCTTTACCCGCACCGAATGAACGGTAACCAGCAACACTATAACCTGCTGCTGTTGGGTGATCGATCAAGCTGTAGTAATCCTCATCTGTGAAGTCATAAGCCAACACACCCCAGTTCAATGTGCTGAAAGTTTCTTCCATGCCAGCACCTAATGGGTCATCTGTACTATTTACCGTTAAGGCTGTACCCGTGAACACATCTTGGTAGAAAGTATTCGTGAATGCTGTTAAGCAGTAGTTGCAGTAAGTACCTGCATAGATAACAGAACCACCTGCATCCATGAACTCAGTAACCGCAGGCGCATAATCTAATACGGTCGCCTCTGTGATCATCCAAGTGTTTTGCTCAGGGAATACAATAACATCGATTTCATTATCGTCTAACTCCGCCTTTAATTCATCATAGCTGTCGCCAGATAGATCGATAAAGGTGAAATCCGGATAGTTTTCTTCTAACTGTGGCTTCAAAGTAAGGTAAGAACCAAAACCCAGATCCACACCAGCGGTCATGATACCCACTGTTAAAGGAATATCAGGATTAGCGATCGCATAGTTCAATGCGCCTTCACCTGTGATATTATTCAGGCTGATCGTTTCAGTAGTAGACTCACCTGCCAATTGCGTCACATTGATCTCCGTCGGTGTCCAAGTTACATCTGGCGCACCTTTACCCTCACCAACATAAGAGATCACTTGATCTTCAACATTGTTCACAAGTGTGAATGAACCATCATGCACTTCGATCACATCAGGAGCGAAAGTGAAGGTGATGGTATAATCTTTCAATGGAGGTACCGTAACCGAAGGCACACTTGGTGTGAACTGCGGGAATGTGGAGATGATCTCAGTGATGAATAAGCTATCCGTTCCCGGATTATCGATCAGTACATCTATCTCACTGGTATTACCGATAATGATAGAACCGAAATCAAGATCCGTATCGGTCACTACGATATCCGGCACACCAACAACAACGATGGTGATAGGAATAGTGAATGTAGGTGCTAAAGGATCATTAGTCGTCAATAAGATCTCTGTATAGTAAGTACCACCTAATAAGCCTTCTGTATCAATCGTAATAACGATCTCACTAGTGCCATCAGGATAATCTACTTCATTCAATTCAGGTGTGAATGACAACCAACCCGCGATACTGTTTTCTAAGCTATACTGAACCGCATTAGCCACACATAAAGCAGCACTCTCGTCATACGCGAAGTAGTCAAATGCGATATAGATCGCACGTCCTAAGCCCATTTCACGAAGACCTACTACTGTATTTCCGTTCAACTCTGCTAGTGTTACCCACTCACCATCTAACTCATCTTCTTCGAAGTTAGCCGTGATGGTCGCATTTTGTGCAGGGAAAGTTTCAGGAAGACCAGCCATTAATGGGTGATCAGGGTCAACTACAGCAATATCACCAAAAGAATCAAAGGTCGCGAAACCTTGAGCTAAACCTGAATTCAATAATGGTTGGATGTTAGAAGTACCACAGAAAACCACACTACCACCGTTGGTCACATAGTTTTGTAAGACCTCAGCGAAACCAGTAAAGGCATCAGAACCACCGAACATTTCTAATTCAGGTACTAAGAACACGCCTGATTCATCAAGTAATGTTGCCAATTCATCAGGGTCTGTTGTATCTGTAGTCAATAAGTCATAATCAGTAAATGTAGCGTTGATCGCAGCAAGTGTGTTTTCATATTCACCACCAGGGTTCATATCCGGTCCGTTTGTATAAACCAATACATTAGAACCATTACCTACTGCCAGTTGCTGTACCGTATAGTTCAGCGGACCAGCACCTACATTTGAAACATTAATGATTTCTTCAGCAGTTTCACCACTATTTAAGGTCAAGTTGATTTCTGAAGGATCAACGATCATAGTTGGTGCACCAACACCTTCACCTGTCAATGTTACTGTAAAGGCAGCTACATTGGTTAAGATGGTTAAAGTGGCAGGGTATTCAGAGATTTCAGCAGGTGCAAAAGTGATATCCACTACTTGAGAATCGCCACCGTACAATGAGAAAGTAGATGGAGAGGTAGTGTATACCGGATCAGAAGAGATGATGTCTTCTACATGTAAAGAATCCGTACCTGTACTGAAAATCGTTAACTGCTGTGTTTCCGTCAAACCGACCATCCAAGTGCCCATATCGAATTCACCTTGGCTCATTGCGAAACTTGGTGTACCTGTAACGGTCATGGTAGCAGGAATAACGATCTGAGGGTTCTCTGTATCATTCGTATTAATGATGATATCTTGTTCGTAAACGCCACCGAATACATTGGTCGCATTGAACTCGATAGGAATAACAGCAGATTCACCCGCTGGCACAACACCTGATAAGGTCTCCCCGTATAACCAGTCTGTTGCCTTGCCTTGAGCCAACTGTACCGCATTACCTAAGATCTCATCCATATCTTCATTACTGTAGTAGTAGTTATGTCCGATCAAAACGACATAACCTGCTAAACTACCTTCACCCATTACGCGATAACCTAAAACATCATCACCTTCGAACTCGATCAAGCGAACGAAATCCTCATTCGTCACATCATAACGATAAGTTGTGGTTAATGGAAGATATGGATCCATATCATCTAGTAGATCATCATCAGGATCATTGAAGACCATTTCTTCAGAGTAGTCTTCACCATCTAAGTAACCTTCGTAAGTACCATCGAGTAAGCCCATACCGAAAATACACTCTGGGTTGTTAGAACCACAAAGGATAAGCACACCACCATTAGTGGTGAAATCATTCAATACATCGGCGAAACCAGCGAAAGCAAGACCATCACATTCTTTCTGTTCAGGGATCAATAGTACATTTTTGCCTACTAATGCTTCTTCTAATTCTGTAGCGTCATAAGTTGTCATTTCAGATAAGATGAAGTCATCGTAAACAGAGTACAAAGCATCTATAGTACGGATGTACTCGATATCTTCACGAGCACCGTTCAATAATGCCAACACCTGTAAGTTTTTGTTCCCCACAGGCATCACGTTTTCGATCTCGTAGAATAGATCCACTTCACCTGTATTGGTCAAAGTAACATCAACAAAAGTAGAATCACCATATGCTAATTCTACGTCGATAGATTCAGGATCCCAAGATACGCCCGCACCATCTTCAACGGTAACAGTAGTAGTGTAAACATCTGTTTCACCCCCGCAGCTTGCAGCAGTGAGTGTTACATCGAAAGTACCCGCGCTTGTGAAAGCATGGGTCACATTCTGGGTGTCATAAGTAGTGCCATCACCCATATCCCAAGACCAGCTCAATGCGCCGGTTGAGGTATCAGTGAAATCAATATCGATCAAGGCAGGTAAAGTACCGCCTTCGATGCTAACATCGAAGCTAGCTTCTGGTGCGGCGCCACCTACTAACCACGACATAGTGAAACCACCCGCCGTGTAATAGTCATAGTTTTCTGCCAAGTGGATGCTCACAATAGCATCCGTACTACTTGTTTCAAGGGTGATCGGCTCACCACCATTAGGTAGGTCCGTGCCTGAATAAGTCGCCAAGTTGGTCAATGAATAGTACCAACCTTCTCCTTCTGAGATGTAAAGCACATCACCACTGGCCAGATCAAATTCTGAAAACTGGACAGTAATATATCCATCTTCATCTGGGTTCAGTGTGATAAAGCTATCATCATAAGGAGAGTAGCCGGAATCCGGCCCACCGCTATCGGTGAGTGTGCCGCTACAGTCGGTCTGGACGCCCCCTGCACCATAAAATGGCAGGGACACTTGTGCGTTTAGCGAAAGTGGGATCAAACAAACCAACCACAACAATAGAGATAGGTTAAACTTTCTCATTTACTGTAATTTTAAATCGTGGGAATGTAAATATGTTAGTAATAGGACTAAATATAATGATAATGCCGGTCATGCGTGTTCTAAAGGCGAGATATAGTCGCTAAATCTTGACTAATATGTCGTTTATGTGGCGAAATGCCCTTGCGCAAGGGATAGCAGTGGTAATGAACCCGACAGATGCGCCCTGAGCGG
>JAHDGT010000126.1 GCA_020631675.1 Bacteroidota bacterium | reverse complement strand
AAAAGGCGGCCCAGAGGTAGCCATTTTTACGCCTGCCAGCGAAGCAGCGAACAGTAGGTGAATTGCAACGGATAGCCCGGTGACCGCAGTGAAAGCTGGCGCTTTCTTAGACCCGAGATATGAGACTCGAGACATGAGATAATCTGCTCGACGCCGATTTCTTTAGCTCAATAGCGCCAGCTTTTATTGCGGGCATGCACCCGAACAATCAATGTATATGGAAAATCAGATGCCCCTATCCTACTGCTCCTATAAGGTAGTAGGCACCTTCTTTTACAGTGATGTAAGTGGTGAATTCGAGTTCTTTTTCTGTTGTTAGAGATAGTAAACCCTTGACGACGACCCAGCCTGTCACGGCGTCCCAGGTGGTTTCAGTATAGCTTAGTTCTTTGATCGTATTGAGGTTCTCGTAATTGACCGGATGGTTGGAGGGGTTGATTTTATTGTCTTTTTGGTGTATCCCCATTATTTCAGCAAGGTATTGCGGTGGCTGTATGCCGATCAAATATTGCGAGCGGAAATGTGCTTTATCGCATAGGGTGAATAATTGATCCCAAGCATGCGCTTCGATCGTGGTTTCCAGTTGTTGCAGGAATTTATCCAAAGCTTTTTCGTGCGCTACATCCGGGTGAGCGGCCTTGAGCTTTTTGAATACGGAATTATCAGTGAGCTGTTGACTTGAACTACAGGCAGGAGCGATCAGGCAAATGCTAAAAAGCAATAGCGCTGGAATAAGATCAAAATTAAAAAGGCGCATTTTATCTGTTTGAGAGCGGGAAAAACACTAAAGTAGGTACAGGAGAAGCCGTGCAGAGATCTTCTACCAGATCTCTGAACAGGATGGTATCCATTTTATTTCTTGGTCGCTTACTGAGCGCTAGTAATTGTACGGACTCATTCTCAAGGGCGAAATTACTCAATGTATCTGATACGGCATCACTGAACAGCAGATTGAGCTTGGGTGCGAGAATCTGATCGTGATAAATGCGAGCCAATAGCTGCTCGTATTGCGTTTTTAAGTTTGAGAAAGAGCGAGTCTCTTCTACTTGAACATGGAGAAAATCAATCATTAGATCGAAACGCGCTTGGAAGCCTTTAATGCTTTGCAACATTTGCGGTGTGCTTCGAAGGGCCGTTACATACACCATTTTATAGAGCTCGCGATAGTTGCAGTGGGGGGGTATGGATAATAATGGGCAGGGCATTTTATATTGAATCAGCTTATTCAAGAGGCTAGTACCAGACCACCAATTGATCCACTTAGAGCGATCGTTATCGGCATCTAAGACTAAAAGCTGTGCGTTTTTTTGGGACAACAACTGATGCATCTTGGCCGGATCGGGTTTAGGTAAATGGGTATACGATATGTTCAGATCAATCAAAACATTTCCTGTCTGCCCGTGCGCATGCGACACTTGGCGAGCAAATCGAGCATCGATCGCAGGTTCTGCGTATTGCATGAAATCATTAAGCGCCATGCCCTTTTCCGCATCACTCGCATTAGGCAATGCTTTGCGGGCCGTATGGCAAATCAACAGCCCCCCTCCTGCTCTTTCGGCCAGTTGTAAGGCGTAGCTCAACGCAAGGGCGGAATGCGCTTTTAGATCAGTGAGTAAAACGACTTGACTCATATGAATTTCTTTATCTCAATCGAATCACGGTGCTATGAATTTAAACAAAATCGGACAGACCTAAAAGTATAATGCTAAGTTGTCTGTCCAGTTGCGGGCTATTCTATTTCATATCCTTATTTTCGCGGTCTAAGTGTAATCATGAAAACGGTTTTGTCGAAGTAGATAGTCTCTACTGCAAAAACGTTCTCTCAGCATTAGGCGACCACAAGGGATCCCCCCTAAAACAGTAGCAGATAACAGACATCTAAGATCAAAACAGCTTATGCAGCCTGATAAAATTAAATTCGGCACCGACGGTTGGCGTGCCATCATTGCGGATACGTATACCAATACCAATGTGGCCAGAGTTTCCGCAGCGACGGCCTTATGGCTTTTAAAAGATCATGAGCAACCCGCTGTGGTATTGGGGCATGATTGTAGATTTGGTGGTCCGATGTTCGCGGAAGTGGCCACTAAAGTATTGTGCGAGCATGGGGTGAAGGTATATTTAGCAAGGGGGTTCGTATCCACGCCTATGGTTTCTCTAGGTACGCTTAAGTTAGGCGCACAAGCTGGTGTGGTGATCACAGCAAGTCATAACCCGCCCGCTTATAATGGCTTCAAACTAAAAGCGCATTTCGGAGGTCCGGCAGTGCCTGCCAGCATCAAAGAAGTAGAGGATCGCATTCCCGACCACTATCCTATTCCGACTAAAACATTAGCGGATTATGAAGAAGCAGGACTGATCGAGTATGTTCCTCTGGAGGAAATGTATTTAGAGCGGATACAAGAGAGCTTCGACCTGGACGCCATTAAAAAATCAGGTATTGGCATTGGCTATGATGCCATGTTCGGTGCGGGAAGAAATGTGATGAAGCAACTCTTTCCCGAAGCGACCTTATTGCATTGCGGGGAGAATCCGGGCTTCTTAGGACAAGCACCTGAACCTATCCATAAAAACCTGCAAGAGTTCAGTGCTGTAATGGCAGCCGAACCCGACTTGCAGATCGGGATCGCCAATGATGGAGATGCCGATCGCATTGGTGTATATGATGCGGATGGCAATTATGTGGATGCACATCATGTTATTCTGCTTTTGGTGCATTACCTACACAAATACAAAGGTCAAGGCGGCAAAGTGGTCACTGCATTCAGTGTTACCCCTAGAGCGGCAAAGCTGTGTGAAGCATATGGTTTACCACAAGAAACCACCAAGATCGGCTTCAAGTACATTTGTGAAGTGATGATCCAAGGCAATGAAGACATTCTACTTGGCGGAGAAGAGAGTGGTGGTATCGCGGTCATGGATCATTTACCCGAACGAGACGGAATTTGGATGGGCTTGATCTTATTGGAGTTCATGGCTAAAACCGGCAAAAGCCTAAAAGAACTCATCCAAGAAATTTATGCGGTAACAGGTCCGTTTTTCTACAATAGAAACGACCTGCATATTCCAAATGACCAAAAGTGGCGAATAATGGACCGCTGTGCAGAAGGTGCTTTTACCGAATTCGGTTCTTATAAGATCGTTCGTACAGACCATTTGGATGGCTATCGCTTCTTCTTGAACGACGAGAACCACTGGGTCATGATCCGTCCTTCTGGTACAGAACCCGTGCTTAGGGTATATGCTGAAGCTCCTTCAGCGGAAAAAGTAGAACATGTATTGGAAGAAGTACGTGCTATTTTAAAAACGGTCTAAAGCATCCCTGCTCTTTATTTTCTATATGAATACACTTAAAAATACCGCGCAACTACTAAAGAATAGCTATTCGCTTTCTTTGCTGTTGCTCGGTATTTTTTTTAGTTTTCAGTTAGCTTTTAGCATTTCTGCAAACGCACAAATACAGCAACAGCAGCGACCGCAGGCGTTAATAGATTCTGGTCATTATCCGAGCTTTTATCAAACACGTCTCTTAATTCCAGATAGTGCCCAACAACAGCTTCCGCTACTAGCACCTGCCCCGTATCTCCACAAAGGGCGCACTATTGGTATCAGCACTTTCATTAGCGTCTCCTACATCGCCTCCATGATCGCGATGAATGAGATCTGGTACGGCCAATATGAAAGAACGCCCTTTCATTTTTTCAACGACAATAAAGGATGGTTGCAGATCGATAAGGTCGGGCATGCTTGGACGGCCTATGCAGAAGCGGAATATGCGACAGAATTATACCGATGGATGGGCAGTTCGGACAGGAAATCGGCCTATTGGGGAGCTGCTACTGCTTTTATTTTACAGGGAGGGATAGAGCTATTAGATGGCTTTTCTGCTGAATGGGGTGCTTCTACTGGTGATATCATTTCAAACACAAGTGGTGCACTGCTGTACTTAGGTCAGGAGCTAGCCTGGAAAGAGCAAAGGATCCGTATTAAATTCTTACCCCATTTTGTTAGCTACAAAGATTACGACCAAGAAGTACAAGAACGAGCCATTGCTTTATACGGGAATAATTTCGGAGAGCGCATTCTAAAAGATTATAACGGACAAACTTATTGGGCATCTGTTAATTTAAAAAGCTTCATGAAAGAAGAACGTCGCTTTCCCGATTGGTTGAATATAGCCATAGGCTATGGTGCCGAAGATATGTTCGGTGGAGATGATAACATCTGGGAAGATGAGAACGGGCTGACCATAGACAAAAGCAACATCAACAGATATCGGCAGTACTACCTTTCTTTGGATGTCGACTTGAGCAGAATCAAAGCAAAGCGCAGATGGGCTCGTTTTTTATTAGGCGGTTTCAATGTGCTTAAAATCCCCGCACCCGCCATACAATTCAACTCACAAGGAAAAGTCAAATTCCACCCGGTATTCTTCTAAAACACGAAAAGCCGCACCCGAATCGTAAGATTCAAATACGGCTTAACTCGAAATCCGTCTCAATGTTGGCAGGAGAGCCTGTTTACGCTGTTATGTATTGCCAAGCAGTAAGAAAGTTAATTGTTTTTATTGGTCAGATAATCAACCGCTACCACGCTGTTCAATGGTAAAGTATGATTCCCCATTAAAACCAGACTGTTCAAAGAGAAATCAAGAATCACCTCTTTGACTCGTCGGTAACCGTTCTTAGTAGAAAACACAACTGATGATTTTCTATTCTCCAAATACCCCAGCATCATGGCTCTGATCAAACGAGCATCTAGCTCCCCCTTGTACACCATTTCCTCACCATTCTGTGAAGCGAAATCGAACGATTCCAATGCCTCTATTGTTACATCCTCGATCATCGTCTGCTGCGTCAATGCTTCTATCTTTTCTTTATTCATTAATATCGAGTTTAAGAGATTCCTAAACCCTTTCCCTAACACCTTCTACGGCATTGGTTTCAAAAGAGTTACAGTAAAGCAGCAAAATAATGTCACGAATCCGTCACAATAGAATGAACAACATAACATTAATCATAGGAGCCAGTAAAAATCCAGAAAGATATTCCTACAAAGCGGCAAATAGATTGCTTGACAAAGAGCATTCAATCATCGCACTGGGCAGAACTTCGGCCCATACCCCTAACTTTGATATAACGGATCAATGGCCGGAGCCAGAAAGCATCCATACCATAACACTATACCTCAACCCTGCTCGACAAACAGCTGAAATACAGCAAAATATACTTGAACTCCGCCCAAAGCGCATCATTTTTAACCCCGGCACAGAGAACCGATCTTTTCAAGACAAAGCCTCCCAAAAAGGGATCGAGGTTTTAGAAGCCTGTACCCTTGTGCTATTATCCACAGATCAATATTAGGAGCATTTTTATCAGGGCGCATACCCGCAATAAAAGCTTTCGCCACTTCGCTGCATATATAGTGTAGAGCAAATTCATGAATTTGCTCCACGGCAAGATCCCGAGTCTAAGAAAACACAAGCTTTCACTGCGGGTACCGGGCTATCCGTTAAAATTCGCACGCCATCTGCTGCTTCGCTGGCAGGCTGCCAAAGAGCTTCGCGAGGTCGCTTTCGCCAGCCGCCGCTCAGGGCGCATCTGTCGCACTCATTACCACTCCTATCCCTTGCGCAAGTACAATTACAAATTGAGCAGCCAAAGGACAGCTAATAATTTTAGAATGCACTGCAAATTAGTAAAATTTTTAGTAATTTTGTGTTTGAGGTGGTTTAAAGTTTTTTTTTATTTAAACCACCTCTAAAAAAAAGCAGTACACCACAGAAGGTTTTACAACCTCAATAAAAAACGTTCTATCAGAACGAAGCGCCTATGCTGCATCAATTATACATCAAGAACTACGCACTGATCGATGAGTTGCGTCTGGATCTATCTGATCATCTAACCGTGATCACAGGTGAAACCGGAGCAGGAAAATCCATCATACTCGGTGCCTTATCTCTCATTTTAGGTCAACGCGCCCCTACCAATGCGCTCCACGAAAATGACAGGAAATGCATCATTGAAGGGACTTTTGATCTCAAGAAACACGATTTAAGTGATTTCTTCGATGAATACGAGTTGGATTATGATGAACGCACCATCATTCGACGAGAGATCACACCTTCTGGTCGTTCAAGAGCATTTGTCAATGATACACCCGTTAACCTGCCTACTTTAAAAACCTTGGGGGATCAGTTGGTCAACCTGCATGCACAGCACCAGACCTTACACTTATTCAATGCGAAGTATCATTTACAAGTCATTGATTTACTAGCAGCGCATTCGAATTTAATTGACGACTATCAACAGTTATTCAAGAAACAGAGAAAAGACAAAAACACTTTAGCTAAACTGAGACAGGAAGAAGCCAATGCCCGTAAAGAGTTGGATTTTTTACTTTTTCAACTCAGTGAATTCGAAGAAGCAGAATTAACAGATGCAAAAGAGCAAGAGCGTTTAGAAAAAGAACTTAAACGTCTTAGCAATGTCGAGGATATTCAGCGGGCCTTATTAGAAAGCAAACATTGTCTCGAAGAGGGAGAAGTACCTGTTATCACTCAATTGGAGCAGGTGCGAACAGCTTTGCAAACTGCTGCGAAATCGAGTGACGATATTAAACAAATAAAGGATCGGGTTGATAGTGTTCTTTTAGAGTTACAAGACATAGCCAATGATTGTGGTCATTTGGAAGAAGAGCTGCTCATGGATCCCGAACGCCAGCAGGAAATAGAAACCCGGTTGGATCTGATCTACAGGTTACAAAAAAAGCATGGCGTCCAAACACTGGAGGCACTGATACAAATAGAGCAAGATCTTGGTGAGCGCACTCGCAGCACCAAAAACATGGGCGCGGATATGGAACGTTTGGAAAAAGCCATACAAGCCAGATCCGAAAAACTACTTAAAATAGCCCAGCGTATATCAAAAGGGAGAGCTAAGCAAATACCCGCATTAGAAAAGCAGGTGAATCAGTTACTTAGCAAGGTAGGTATGCCTAATGCCAACATTAAAGTAGCTCACGAAATCGTATCAGCTGACCATATGAGCCCTGATAGCGGCATTGATCAATTGGAGCTTTTATTCGCTACCAATAAAGGCAGTCAACACCATGAAATAAGAAAAGTAGCCAGTGGTGGTGAGCTATCTCGCTTGATGCTATGCATCCAAACCGTAGTAGCTGAACACACATCTCTACCCTGCCTCATTTTTGATGAAATAGATACTGGTATAAGTGGAGAAACCGCGCTACAAGTAGGTGAGGTCATGCGTGCTTTGGCTGAAAACCACCAAGTGATATGCATTACGCACTTGCCACAAATAGCCAGCAAAGGTGCCGCTCACTACTTCGTCTATAAAGACAATAGTGGGGAACGCACCATCACCAGAGTACGCTCGTTAGATAAAAAAGACCGCGTCAAGGCGATCGCGCGCATGCTGAGCGGTGATAAACCCGGGCAAATGGCTCTGGCTAATGCAGAAGAATTACTGGCTGGTTAAGCAAAATAGTAAAGGAAGCACCATCACATGAGCATGAGGAGGAAGAATTCGACAAGCATTATTAGTTTAGTGCTATTAACGATCAGCCTATTATTCAACTTATATCAAGGGAATTTACTCGGTGACAGAACGAGTGAATTAGAGGTCTTACAACAAGATACGCAGATCTATAAAAGCGAATTCGAGCTGGCGAAACGAGACCTTCGCTATACCAAAGAAGCCATTCAAATACTTCGCAATCCCAAAGCCGTAAAATACGAGCTAAGGAATTGGGATACTAATGCTAAAGCCATAGCTTATCTCTACCACGACCCCGGTACACAACTTTTGCATATTGATGCGGGAAATCTTCCACCACCACCAGATACCCGTCAGTATCAACTTTGGAATAAGACTGGTTCTGACGGTACTTTTGAAAGCTTAGGCGTATTCAACTACCAATCAGATAAAGAAAACATCTTCCAGCTTAAGTCTTGTGAAAAAATCAAGTCCGCCATGCTCACACTTGAGTTAGCGCCAGGCAGTGCAACACCTGATGAAAATGCCATTCAGGTTTGGATGCAGTGAATATCATAACAAACCCTTCTTCTCCAAAACGGCCAGTGCGAATCTGATTTTGTAATAGGTCAATTTTCCATCAAGCGCATCATGTAATGGTTTGATACTTTTGCCGTTTTCACCTCTATCCACATCATTAACTACTGTTGCCAATAGTGCGACATCGTCTTCATTGATGTAGTCAGAAACATCATTGATCTTTCCTTGTGCGTATAAGTCGGCAAGGTGGTTGTAGATCGTTGTGGGTTTCAATTCTCTTTTTGCGGCTATTGCTTTTACGTCTAATCCTGATAAATATAGCTCGTAAGTGATCTCGGTGGTCGGCTTTTTCGGTTCACTTGATTTCTTAGTGGAACTACTACTTTTAGATCGACTTGAGCGCGGGCGAATTGGGTGCTCTACTTTTATTCTATCTTTCCCGGTATAGGTACTGATCAGATCCAAGAAATCATCACCATAGAAAGCCAATTTTCTACTACCTACCCCTGGTACTTCTATCAGTTCTTGCTCACTGATCGGCTGCATGAATGCCATATAGCGCAAGCTGCGATCCGCGAAAATCACGTAAGGAGGTACGCCCTGTTGTTCAGCAAGCGCTTTACGTAGTGCTCTTAATTTTTCAAAGAGTGCCACATCATAGTTTTGTATTTCCTCCTCTGTTTTAACAGTTGGTTTAGTAGCCGCTTTTGCTTTCAGATCGGCAGGACGAACCAACATGGCTTTTTCTTGGCTGAACAAAATGGCTTTACTTCTCTCTGTTAGCTTGAGGGCATTGCGTTCATTGTAGGCCACATCCAATAAACCAGAATCCACTAATTGTGCGAGGTAGGAAGTCCAGTCTTGCCACTTCAAATCGCGACCAACTCCAAAGGTTTTTACTCTGAATAATTCTTCTCGCTTCACGCGTTCGCTCATTTGTCCGCGAAGCACATCAATGATGGTACCTGTAGGCAACCTACCACCTGTACGTGCTACCGCTGACAATGCTTTTTGCGCGATGACCGTTCCGTCAAATTGCTCGCGAGGGTTATGGCAAACATCACAATTATCGCAATTTTCATTTAGTATTTCATCAAAATAATTAAGCAGCACTTGCCTTCTACACCTATGTGCTTCGGCGAACTGCTTTAGTCGATCCAGCTTGGCAATTTTCAAGTCTTTGACCACACTATCCTCCTCCTCAATAATTTTGCGGTGCAGATTCACATCGCCATAAGTGTAGAACAAAAGGGTCTCACTGGGTAAACCATCTCTACCCGCACGCCCAATTTCTTGATAATAGCTTTCAATATTTTTAGGGAGATTGTAGTGGATCACATAACGCACATTACTTTTATCGATTCCCATACCGAAGGCAATGGTCGCACAAACCACCTCGATCTTATCCATTAAGAATTCATCTTGCACACGGTCTCTTTCTCTGGATGGTAGTTTAGCGTGATAATGAGCCGCTTTTATACCCTGTCTCTTCAGCTTAGTAGCCATGTCTTCCGTGCTCTTTCTGCTGAGGCAGTAGACGATTCCGCACTCTCCTTTGCGCTCTTTGATGTAGTCTATGATTTGCTTTACACGATCACGGGCCGGGCGCACTTCCAAGCTTAAATTGGGGCGGTCGAAAGAAGAAATGAAAACTTCCGGAGATTTTAGTTTTAACTGCTTGAGTATATCCGCACGGGTGATCTTATCTGCGGTTGCGGTAAGGGCGATCATGGGCACTTCAGGCGATAGCTCCCGCAATTTGCTTAAGTCTTGGTAAACCGGTCGGAAATCGTGCCCCCAAAATGAGATACAGTGCGCTTCATCTACCGCTATTAAACTCAGTTGGAACGATCGGGTCAGCTCGATGAACCAAGGGGAAACGGCTGTTTCTGGCGAAACATAAAGTAGTTTCACAGCTCCGTGCAAGCAATCTCTTTTTATCTGTTGCTGTTCCGCATGCGACTGCGAGCTATTGATGAAAGCAGCGGGTATACCATTTTGTTTCAGTCCTTCTACCTGATCCCGCATCAGTGAGATCAAGGGAGACACCACGATGCAGACCCCTTCTTTCACCATGGCAGGCACTTGGTAGCAAACCGATTTTCCGCCGCCCGTAGGCATGAGGATAAGCGCGTCATTTCCCGCTAAAACGGTATCAATGATCTCTTCCTGTTTCGGTCGGAATTTATCGTAACCGAAATAGTCTTGTAATACTTGTATGGGGGTGGTCGTAGTATTCGACATGCCTATTTTTGAATTAACTCACGTTCTTCATAGATCGGACGCGCGAGGGATAGGAGTGGTAATGAAGCCGCTGAATGCGCCCTGTTTGGCGGTGTAAAAAGGCGGCCCAGAGGTAGCCATTTTTACGCCTGCCAAACAGCAGCAGGCA
>JAHDGT010000125.1:7716-10442 GCA_020631675.1 Bacteroidota bacterium | reverse complement strand
CACATCATTAGTCCAATTTATCGTAGGCGATACCGGGGAAGTAGCCAGCCTCAAAGCGGAATAACTTCGGATCAATTATGTCGACTGTTGCCTGACTGGTATTAATAGGTATAGCTTAAGCGTAGGTCTATTCATTTTCCACTGTCTACTAATAATTGCTGTGGCTCAACTAATTCTTATGGATATACGTTTACTTTATGGCGAGATTCTTGTCTTTTATTGTACATCATTTACCCATTTGCCGCGCGAGGGATAGCAGTGGTATTAAGGGTGCTGAATGGCGAGTGAGTGCGCCTGTTGTGGGGGCGGCCCAGAGGTAGCCACCGCAACAGGCAGCAACGAACCGACAGGCAGTGCGCTTAATAGGAACGGATAGCCCGGTAAGCGCAGTAAAAGCTTGCGCTTTTTAGACTTGAGATATGAGACTCGAGACGTGAGACTTTCGTGCCGTATGCCGATTTTCTTTCCGCCTTCTTGCGCAAGCTTTTATTGCGCTTACGCGCCATTAGGTATATGCATGTTACGGATGCGATTTAAGAACGTCTTATTTTTGATGGAACCCTTCCACATCCGCTACTTTGATCGAATGAAGTTTTTTATGATGACCCATTTCCAATATATCCATAGTACCCCTAACACCAAGTCGGCTCTTTTTTCTTGGGCCAGTTTGTTTTGTTTGTTCTTTTGCTTGGGCTTATTGGCTCCTACTACTGCCTTACAGGCGCAGCAGCAGGAAGAGCAATTGGCGAGGCAGTATTTGAAGAAGGGGGAGTACGATAAGGCGGCTTTGATCTATGAAAAGCTGTTTGATGAGAACCCGCGCGCGACGCATTATTACCAGTCGTATTTCAAGGCTTTATTGGGTTTGAAGGATTATGAGAAGGCGGAAGCGGTGGTGAATAAGTATTCTAAGAAGCGCAAGGGCGATGTGGGTCCGATGGTGGATCTTGGGGTATTGTTCAAGGCGCAGGATCGGGTGGAAGACGCGGAGAAGCAGTATGAGCGGGCTTTGGGGATCGTGGAGACGAATACGGTGCGTTTGTTGGCGAATAAGTTCAGACAGGAGAACGAAACGGACTTTGAGATCAAGACTTTTTTGAAGGGGCGTGAGCTGGCGAAGGATCCTACTTTATATGCTTATGATCTGGCGAGGGCTTATACGCGCAAGGGCGATATTCCGAATATGATGAGTGCGTATTTGGATTATGGCAAGGTGAACCCGAAGAATTTGCAGATCGTGAAGAACGCGGTGGCGAAGGTGACGAAGACGGAGGAGAATATGGAGGAGTTTCAGCGGCAATTATATGGGCGTATTCAGGGCGATGAGACGATCACGGTTTATCCGGAGTTATTGACTTGGGCGTTTATTCAGCAGAAGGATTATGATCAGGCTTTGATTCAGGTCAAGGCTTTGGATCGTAGGTTGCAAGAGGATGGAACACGGGTGATGCGCTTGGCGTCTATGGCGTTTACGGAGGATGAATATGATACGGCGATCAAGGCTTATGAGTATGTGATGGAGAAGGGGGAAAGTGGACCGCAATACACCAATGCGAAGATTCAGGTGTTGAAGGTGCGCAATGAGAAGATCACTAAAACGCCGAATTATACTAAAGAAGATATTGAGGGTTTAGATAAAGATTATGCCTTCTTTTTTGAGCAGTTCGGGAAGAATCCTTCTACGGTGAATACCTTGGTGGATCATGCGAAGTTGTACGCTTTTTATATTCATGATCTGGACAAAGCGATCGCTTTATTGGAAGAGGTGATAGAAATGCCGGGGGCGGATAAGCGGGTGAAGTCGTACGCTAAATTGGATCTGGGCGATTTCTACTTAATGAATAATGAGGTTTGGGAAAGTACTTTATTGTACGCACAGGTGGACAAGGCTTTCAAGGATGATATTCTAGGGGAAGAGGCGCGTTTCAGAAATGCGAAGCTCTCGTATTATAGAGGTGATTTTGAGTGGGCGCAAGCGCAGTTGAAGGTCTTGAAATCTTCTACTTCTGAGTTGATCGCTAATGATGCTTTGGATCTATCGGTATTTATTACGGATCACTTGGGTTTGGATACCACGGCGGTACCTATGACCATGTTCGCTCGCTCGGAGCTTTTGGCGGTGCAGAATAAGATCGGGGACGCGGTTTCTGTATTGGACTCGATCAACCGCATGTACCCCAAGCATACTTTGGATGACGACATCTTATTGAAGCGGGCACACATTAAAATTCAGCAGTTGGACCCTGAGGCGGCTATGCCTTATCTGGAAGAGATCTTATCTAATTATGGCGATGGCATCTTAGCGGATAATGCTTTATTCACGATGGCGGACCTGTACGAGAATCGTTTTGAGGATACGGAGAAAGCCATGGAGCTGTACGAGAAGGTGATGATCGATCATCCGGGCAGCTTGTTCGTGATCGAGGCGCGGAAGCGGTTTAGGTTATTGCGGGGAGACTCTCTATAATGGGTCAATTTGGCAATTTGAAAATTTGAAAATTATTTTTGTTACGGTGCTTTCGATGGATTTGCATCCATCGCTGTGATATACCGTCCCGTTGGGACTCTTTGGACTTTTTATGGGTACTTTTTGTAGCGGTGCTGCTTGCCTGCGCCTTTTTGCTGTTCGTAAAGAGCGTGGTATTACCACCTCATCTGCCTTCGGCAGTCACTCCTTCTCGGGAAGGGAATTGTTTATTTTTCTCTATTGATGGTGTAATGAATCA
>JAHDGT010000125.1:0-7706 GCA_020631675.1 Bacteroidota bacterium | reverse complement strand
GGGCAGCTTGTTCGTGATCGAGGCACGGAAGCGGTTTAGGTTATTGCGGGGGGATTCGCTATATTTATTTTTCTCTATTGATGGTGTAATGAATCAGTTGTTCAAGGCTGTTTCTAGAGGGTGAAGGTTGGTAGGCTTGTAGCATTTCCAGGGCTTTGTCTCTGTACTCGAACATGGCTTGGCGGGCGTAGTCTATACCGCCATTATCCCATACGGCTTTTATGACTTCTGCCACTTTGCGCTTATCGGTATTGTGGTTCTTGATGATGTTGACAAAGTACTGTCTTTCTCTTTTTGGCAGTTTATTGAGGGTGTGGATCAGCGGCAGGGTCAGTTTCTTCTCTTTAATGTCTATACCACGGGGTTTACCCACATCTTTCTCACCCAGATCAAATAGATCATCGCGAATTTGGAAGGCGATGCCGATCGTCTCGCCTAATGTCCACATGCGCTCTGTTGATTCTTTGGTGGCATCGGGGTTAGAGGCGTGCCCGATGGCACAGGCACTGGCGATCAAAGAAGCCGTTTTTTGTCGGATGATGTCGTAGTAGACCGACTCATCAAAATTGAGCTGACGGCTGCGTTCTATTTGTAGCAACTCGCCCTCGCTCATTTCGCGTACGGCCTTTGATAAAAGGCGCAGCATATCAAAATCGCCATGCTCTACGCTTAACAGCAAACCTTTAGATAAGAGGTAGTCCCCTACCAAAACCGCGATTTTATTTTTCCAGATGGCATTGACCGAGAAGAAGCCTCTGCGTTCATCGGCATCATCTACCACATCATCGTGGATGAGGCTGGCGGTGTGCATGAGTTCTACCAATGCGGCTCCTCTGTGCGTAGCCTCGCTCACTGCCCCACTGAGTTGTGCACATAAGAATACGAACATGGGTCGCACCTGCTTGCCCTTTCGTCGCACTACATAGTACATGACCTTGTCCAGCAAGGGTACTTTAGATTTTACTGCCTCTTCGAAACGTTTTTCAAAGACGGGCAGGTGCTCGGCGATCGGGGCACGTATGTCGGCTAAGCTTGCCTTCATGCTTGGTTGTTCCTCTTGACAAACTTTCATTTTTTATTGAAAGTTTATATCATAACGCTAAGGTCTTGCTTTTCGTTCTATACTAGCGACAC
Source organism: Bacteroidota bacterium (assembly GCA_020631675.1). Taxonomy (GTDB): domain Bacteria; phylum Bacteroidota; class Bacteroidia; order Chitinophagales; family UBA2359; genus JAHDGT01. The sequence continues at coordinate 6,572 of JAHDGT010000125.1, read as the reverse complement.
ATTTACAAGTATTTTTTGTTACTATTGGATATAAATCGCTTTTGGTCAAAACGGGAGGACCCATGTGTCCTCCCCTACACAGCTTAAATCGTTAAAATATCAATTCAATTTTCGTTTAATTTTAAATCTTTTGCAATGCCCACCCCATACCTCCATCAACACATTGACGGCAAGCACGGCCGACCTATTTCCTACGATCTGCGTTTGCCGGATGGCCAAGAGACTGAGACTGCTCCTCTTATTATTTTTTGTCACGGCTTTAAAGGTTTTAAAGACTGGGGACATTGGCATTTGATCGGTGAGCGATTTGCTGAGGCGGGTTTTGCATTTTGTGCGATGAACTTCTCGCACAATGGGACCACTTTGGATGCGCCCCAAGATTTTGCTGATCTGGAAGCCTTCGGTCAAAATAACTTTATGATCGAGTTGGATGATCTGGCGAGTATGATCGCTCATTTAACGGATCCAACACAGCCCTTTGCGAATCGTTTGCAGGCTAATAACATTTGCTTGATCGGGCATAGTAGAGCGGGCGGTATCGTACTACTCACAGCTTTGGAAGACGAACGGGTGAAGAAGGTCATTACTTGGGCATCCATCTATAGTTTTGACAAATTCGGTAGGGATTATCCTGCGGTGGCGCAGTGGCGGGAAGATGGAGTGATCTACAGTAAAAACGGACGTACCCAACAGCAGATGCCGCTCTACTATCAATTGTATGAAAGCTGTGTGGCCAATGCCGAGCGTTTGGATTACCCGCAACACATTAAAGCCTTAGATAAGCCTTATTTGATCGTTCATGGCAGTAAAGATCCCGCTGTGCCTTTCGCAGCGGCTGAAAGTTTACACGCGCTGGCTCCGAATAGTCAGTTGGTGCGCATTGAAGACGGGGATCACGTTTTTGGCGGTCGGCATCCTTTTACGGATGTGGTGCTGCCGGAGCATAGTGCGGAATTGGTGGGGGCTTGTTTGGCGTTTTTACAAGAGTAAAAATAAAAAAGGGGTATCTCCTTCGAGATACCCCTTACTACTCTTTCTCAGCACAAGCGCACAGTAAACACCGCGTTCATAGCGCAAGTGCTGAAGTAAAACCATGCTTCTCTTTATTGAACGATCAACTTTTGTCTCAGCACCTCCTCATTAGTTCTCAGACTGAGGATATAAGTACCAGCAGGGTAATTGTCGAGCGATAAATAATTCTGGCCGTTACTGATCGTGACCGAAGCGATTCGCTTTGCGGTCGCAGCATCAAAAACTTCTATCTGAGCGGTATTCGCAGCAAGCGATTCAGGCAAGCGGAGGAATACGCGATCAACCGCTGGATTAGGGTATAAGTTGAACTCGCTTGTGTTGCTGATGATCGGTTCATCATCAATAGATGTCAATACCGTTTGTGCCTCGAATGCCCCTATGTCGCGAACATCCATGAACACACTCTGACCGATTTGGTCAAGGCTCATATCCATCGGGTCACCAGCATTATAGGCAGGAGAAGTTGGCAATAAGGCATGTGTCCAAGTAGCTCCTCCATTATCCGCTAGTACATCTAACATGGGATCCATATTCAATAAATCCGTGTTCATGCTTACTCCATCCAATAATCCCAGGTCATCATCCCCGATGATGTTAAAACCATCAGAGCTTACCATGCCCATGATATCCGTTCCGTCTGTAATAGCGACATTATTGGCCACGATCGTACTCCTGATGGAGATGGGATTCATAGCTGCCAGTCCTGCTCCACGATCCGCCATATTGAAAGCGATGGTGGAAGCATCCACTTGGATCATCTCTCCCGCATTGTAAACCGCTCCACCGAAAGTCATCGCACTATTACCTGAAAGTGTGCTGTTCTGAATGATGGTCTGTGAACTTGTTATATCATGTACCGCACCACCTGCTGCCGCTGCCGTATTGTTGGACAAAGTAGAAGCACTTATCACGGTAATTCCTCCATTGTTGAAGGCTGCACCTCCACCGTCATCGGTTCCTTCTCCCATAGCACTATTCGAGTCCAGGATGCAGCTTGTGACATTCAGCACTGAGCCACTTTGATTCCATACAGCTCCTCCTTCTCTTCCTGCGATATTATTTGTGAAGCTACAGTTCTCGAATAAAATCTCACTCACCATACCCGTGAGATGGAATGCACCTCCATTGCCCGGAGCGGGCGTACCAGCCGAGCCATTCACATCATTAGCATCAAAAATAGAGTCATATACACTCATATCACCATTGATGATCTCAATCGCTCCGCCCGCTCTGTTCGCCGCATTTCCCGTGAACTCCACTCCATTGATGGTCACCATACCGTCCGTACTCAATAGTCCACCACCAGAACCGGATGCACCATCAGCCAAATTCATCGAAACAATAGTTCCCTCCATGATCATTAATGTACCTCCGTTATTGAACAGACCACCACCGCCATTGTCGGCTCCAGCACCACTGGCTATGTTCTCTGTTATCAGTGTCCCCTCAACGGTCATCACACCTGAACCGTTCCACAAACCACCACCTTCTGATGCCGCCGTATTACCGCTTACTGTACCGCCAGTTATCTCACTATCTCCAGGACCTGTGATGTGCAAACCACCACCATTACCTGGTGCGTCACCTAGAGTATTGTTCAGTAGGTCCACCTCGTCCAGTATCAGAGTCGCACCCGCCATTGAGTTATCTTCTATACCACCACCAGCACGCATGGCCATATTGCCACTGATCGTACAGCCGTTCACGCTAAGGCTTCCCATATCGTTCAAGATACCGCCACCGGAACCCGATGCGCCATCTGCTATATTATCCATTATCGTTGAACTCATCACTACCAATGTACCACCCGCGTTGAACAGACCACCACCGCCATTGTCGGCTCCAGCACCACTAGCTACGTTCTCCATTATATTCGCATCCGTCAGAAGCATGAAACCCGTTCCGTTCCAAAAGCCACCACCTTCTGATGCCGCTACGTTCGCACTGACCTCCGTACCTGTGATCGTCGAGTTCGCAGGGCCTGTTATATGAATCGCTCCACCGTTTCCGGGTGCAGCCATCGCCGGACTCACTCCCGCATTATTATTCATGAAGTTCACATTCGTCAACTCCATAGCTAAGTAAGAAGAAGTGGTATTGACCTCGATGGCCCCACCCGCTCTATTCGCTACATTATTCGTGAAAAGGCAGTCTGACAGTATCAAAAGTGAACCCTCTGATACATAGATTCCTCCTCCTGAGCCGGATGCGCCATCAGCAACACAATTGTCTATCAATACATTGGTCGCACTCAAAGAAGAATTGGTCAAGTAGATCGCACCGCCATCGGTCGCTGTTCCATTCTTAAGTTCCAGATCCGATAGCACGACCGCAGCTTCAAGGATATTAAAGACCCTGCCATTAAAATCGGCATCCAATACCGTAACCGCACTTGAGCCTGCTATGGTCAGGTCTTTATCAATAAGAATCTCTTCGGTCAAGCTGATTTGCTCCACCATATCACCGATCGTGATCAAACCACCGTCCGGCGTGTCCGCGATCTCTTTTCTCAAGGTACCGTCCGTACCATCATCCGCAGAGCTGGTCACATATTGCGCTTGGATAACAGTCACACATAAACACATTAAAAAAGCGAAAGTGAAAAGTCGATTGAAGTTTTGCATAGTTTTGATTTTTTTTGGTTCACTCTCAGTTACGTGTGTCATCGAGCGATCGGATTTCATGAATGCGAAAAAAATTGAAAAAAATTTCGACAAGCACATGAATGCGGGGAATACAGGCTATATTTACCGCATAACATGCGGCGAATAAGCCAATTCCATTACATCTACCTATGCTCTACATTTACCAAAGAGAAAAATGGCCCGCATTCAAGTGGGATGAAAAGCGATTATTGCCGCTGCTATCCGAGCTCAGGCATGTTCAGGGTAAGCTCGTAGGGCAAATGTTAGCAATGGGCTTTGAGTTACGATCAGAAGCCAATCTTGAAACGCTGACTTTAGATGTATTACGCAGCAGTGAGATAGAGGGCGAAGTATTAGACCAAGGGCAAGTGCGTTCCTCGATCGCCAGACGTTTGGGCATGGATATAGGAGGTTTAGTGCCCTCTGACAGACATGTGGATGGCGTAGTTGACATGATGCTGGATGCGACCACTAACTATAATAAACCACTGACCAAAGAGCGACTTTTCTCTTGGCATGCCGCCTTGTTTCCTACTGGCTATAGCGGTTTATATAAAATAAAAGTAGGCGATTGGCGAGATGACTCAACGGGACCCATGCAAGTGGTTTCAGGTGCTATGGGGAAAGCGCGGGTTCATTTTCAAGCACCCGACGCGGCCCTTGTGGATCACGAAATGCAATCGTTTTTACAATGGATAGCCAATGAAGAAAAATTAGACCCTGTACTTAAAGCTGCCGTGGCTCACTTCTGGTTCATCACCATCCACCCATTTGAAGATGGTAATGGTAGAATAGCCAGAGCCCTATCAGACTTGCTCTTGGCCAGAGCCGATGGACTATCACAACGTTTTTACAGTCTATCCGCCCGCATCAGAAAAGAACGTAAAGGCTACTACCAGATTTTAGAACAAAGTCAAAAAGGAAACTTAGACATCAGTTCTTGGATCCAGTGGTTTTTACAATGCCTCTCAAACGCCTTAGCAGACGCCACCGAGATCACCGATAAAGTATTCCGCAAGCACCAATTCTGGAACAGGCATTTAGAGACCCCATTCAATGAACGTCAGCGCTATATGCTCCATAAGTTATTAGATGATTTTTATGGCAAACTCACCAGCTCTAAATGGGCTAAAATGAGTAAATGTTCTACTGATACCGCCTTGCGCGATATTCAAGACTTAGTACAAAAAGGCATATTGGTCAATGATGGTGCTGGTGGGCGGAGTACGGCTTATGTATTATCAAAGTATATGTAACTTATACCTCAGATGGATGAGAATATCCCTAAAATCATTATTTACTTTTTAATTCCTATAATTTCTATCGGGTATTGTCTTTGGGTTTGGTTTACTTTAAAGCTCCAAGAAGGAGTTGTAAAATACATTGATGCTGAAAGCAATAAATACGAAGAGACAAAATTTCATTATTTGATTGAATCTGAAACCGATATCGGTAAAAGACCATTTTCATATACCGCTTCCCATCCTAGGTATTTCGCCATAGGTGAAAGGGTCTACTTTAAAGCTACTAAACTTAAAGTAAAATATATCCAAGGAGGTGCGCCTAACAATGGTTTTGCTCTTGCTATGACATTTTCCTTATGCCTTGCTATATCATTATTACTTCTAATCAGTGTTTTACTTTTTAACTTTGTGAGCTTAGAATATACTTTAGCCTTTTTTAAGTGGTTCGGAGAGTACTTATTTATTCTAACAATGGTCTCCTTACTCTTTATCGTATGCTGGGACAAGTACTTAGCTTTGCATCAACTTAGTTCTTTTCATAAAGTTGCCAATGGTGAAATCATACATAATGAAGGTCGTACAGAAGCTGGAGGAGGAAATGAGTATAGTTCTGTAATCAAATTTAACAACGAGGCGGGCGAATCCATATATGTAAGGTTGGAAGATAGATTTATTCGAGATTTAAATGACGATGAAGACTTAAACGAAAAGATACTATACGATCCAGATTTTCCTTCTTTTGCTGCGTTAATGAACCTTGGAAAATTAAAAGCCACGCTTATTATACTCTTAATTGCTGCAGTCATATTTTTTGGCTGGTTCATTCATGCTTTTTTACAGTTTCCATAACTTCTTACAAAGTTATGTTCTAACCGATTTACCAAAGTATAGATGTCGGCCAAATTTGAAGAAACAGTTGGAAAAAGTGGTCTTTTTAACAATTTAAAACCAATTGGTTAGGTTCCATTCTTACTATTTATCTTCAAATAGATTAAAAACCGGCCCGTGAAATTCCTTTTAAGCACTTTACTAGTAGCCCTCATCGCTTTTTACGCCTGCTCTGCAAAACAATCGCAGACTGATAATCCAGTGATAAAGCAATGGCAAGCTGATATTCCAGAAAAGCCATGGCAAGCATATTATAGATACGCTTACGACCCTAATATATCTTGTGAAAATTTCACCTTTCATTTTTCGAGCAAGTGGCAAATGGACAGTTTAGGTAGTACAGGCTTTAGACGCCTTGCGGTAAAGGAACTCTTCGATAGATGCGAGTTAAAAGGGAAACACTGGAACAGTTACGAAGATTTCTTTGGCACACCTGATCGTATTTACGACAGACCCGATAGAATACATTACATATTTGACCTGACTGATTATGGGCGATACAATAGAGAACACGTTATGTTGCATATCTTGTTTTCTAAGCCTGATAGTATAATTTACCTTCATGAGGTTACAGCTGGAGAATTTTACTGGAAAGAGGGGGATGAAATAAAAAAAAGTAACTACATCGGTAGATATTAGTTCGATTATTCAGGGCGCATCCCTGCAATAAAAAGCTGGCTCAAGTCCTTTAAAAAAAATCGGCATACGGCACGAAAGTCTCACGTCTCGAATCTCATGTCTCGAGTCTAAAAGCGCCAGCTTT
>JAHDGT010000617.1 GCA_020631675.1 Bacteroidota bacterium | reverse complement strand
AAAACATCCTGATGAAGAGTTTTCCTGATCAACTCTGCTTGCTTTGTTTCATCAGATCGTTAAAAGCGGGAATCAGAATGGTTTTTCCATCTTGATTCAGATAAATGCCGTCTTTGACCCCTTCTCTAAAGCAGGTGTCTTTGAGCTTTTTTTCAATGCAGTGTTCAAAAACCAAGCGATCCGTCCAGGGGCGGAATGCTTCTATCAAATCGTAAGATAGTGTGGGATTAAGGTACTGATCAGCATGTAAAATGCCTAAAAAGGGATCCAGGCCTGCTGCGAATAAGGCTCCTTCTACTACCGTGTACAGCATACCGTACATATAGTTGATCATGGCGTTCAAGGGGTCTAATGCTGGTTGCCGAGTTCGCTTTTGGAAGTTGTGTGTATCACTGAAACACAGTTTAACCACTTGCCAATATTGTCTGGCAATGGCACCTTCTAGCCCCATTATATTCTTGGAACAGCCTGCTATTCCTTTGTTTTTGAATTGGTTCAGCTCTTCCGCTTTTTCAGCGATATTGGTGCTAATAGCTTCTATTTGATCTTGATGCCCAGGGAATCTATTGGCTAAAAAGCGCAGATTGGAAATTTGCCGATCGGTTTTGGTCTGAAATAATGAAATGACCCATTGGGTAGCTTCAGTGGTCTCGGCAAAATCCACTTGTTTTCTTCTTAGGGTGGCCAGGCCTTCAAAGTAAGGACTCCACATACGAGCTTTGACTTTTCCGATTCGGTTAAAGAAGAGTATGGGTATTTCTTTGGTGGCGGCCAGTTTGATGGCCGAGGAGCTGATCATACAATTAGCGGTTACGGCTATGCTCGTGATCCTGGCGGGCGCGATCAGTCGTTTGCGCTTGCCGGGCGCGCCTATTTCAAAGCATTTGTTGCGTACTTTGATTTCTAGTCCTTTGGTGTTTAGTAGGAGTTGCATATTGGTTTTGTTTTGGTTCTGTTTACTTCGATTCAACATCTTATGGCATTCTCTTTCTGCTCTTCGTATTAGAGATAGCGGGAGGACACATGGGTCCTCCCCTACTGGTTATAGGAAGTTTTTTAGTGGGCTTCGTTGGGGGTGAACTGGGCGTAGGGGAAATCGAGCCAACTGTATATGCCGAATTCTTCTACGGGCGGACTGGTGGCGGCTTTGTAGCTATTGTTGAGTTGGTGGTATTGCTCATCTGCCGTTCCGAGTACGAATCTGGCGAAATTCAGCTTTCCGCTGACTTGCTTTTGGAAGTCGTTGACCCAGCCCGTATTGGTGTTGCCGTATAGGTTCTGGGCATGCATGACCTCGCCTAATGAAGCGATCTCTTTTTGTAGTTGGTGATTAAATTCATGGGGCAGGGCTAAGCCGTTTTTGCTTAAACGGATGCCTGTTACCATTTTATCGTCATTCGGACCATAAATCTTGAGTTTACTTTCGTTCACTTTTAGTCGGTGTGACCAGATGATGGCTTTGATTATATTGGAATTTTGTCTCTGCGGAACAGATCGTGGGAATACCACCCCGTCTGGCTTCGCCAGCCACCCCTCCACGGGAGGAGAATTGGGAATTTTGTTTTTTTATTCAAAATTCTCAATTGACACATTCAAAATTGACTTTTACGGCCGCGCAAGGGATAGCAGTGGTATTAAGGGTGCTGAATGGCGAGTGAGTGCGCCTGT
>JAHDGT010000124.1 GCA_020631675.1 Bacteroidota bacterium | reverse complement strand
TAACTTTAAACTACCTCATAAAAAAGGGCGCATACTTCAAATGAAGTATGCGCCTTTTTTATGCCTGCTTTGGTAATAAACCCGCTTTTTTAAGAACTAATATCAGTGAAGCGTGTTTTTAATCTATTCTATACTCAAGGAAAAATAGCCGTCACCCAAGTACAAGCATCGCTAAATGAAAAACGAACATCTCAAAGAAGATAGTGGATTGGCATCCTATCTTTCACTGATCAAGTTCAGTCATACCATATTCGCTTTGCCTTTCGCTTTGATCGGTTTCTTTCTGGCTACCCGATTTTTCAATTATGAATTTGCTTGGAGCAAACTGATTTTAGTGTTGCTTTGTATGGTATTCGCACGCTCCGCGGCTATGGCTTTTAATCGCTATGCGGATAGAGATATAGATGCCAAAAACGATCGTACAGCTGTCAGAGAGATTCCTGCTGGAGTGATTCAGCCCGCATCCGCTTTGCGCTTCGTTATTTTGAATAGTGTGCTCTTCATGCTCTGCGCCTATCTCATTAATCCCCTTTGCTTTTTCTTATCGCCAGTAGCACTATTGATCATATTGGGCTATAGTTACACCAAAAGATTCACCGCACTCTGCCACTTTGTTTTAGGCTTGGGTTTGGCATTGGCACCTGTGGGCGCTTTCCTCGCTGTTTCCGCGAAATTCGAGTGGCTGCCTGTACTTTTTGGCTTCGTGGTCTTATTCTGGGTCAGTGGTTTTGACATCATCTACGCAATGCAAGATGAGTCCTTTGATAAAGCAGAACAACTCAAGTCCGTACCTACTTGGCTCGGCGGACAACAGGCTTTGCGCTTATCATCCATATTGCATCTTTTTTGTGCTACCATCATACTGGCGATCGGAGTAGGAGCCGGCTTCGGCCTATTCTACTGGATCGGAGCACTGATATTCATAGCCTTACTTTTCTACCAACATAGCTTGGTCACGGCGAAAGACCTCAGTCGGGTCAACATCGCATTTTTCACTACCAATGGCGTAGCCAGCGTCGTCTTGGCTGTGTTCATGCTGCTGGAGTTATTTGTCTGATTTTTCAGACCATCACTTTAATGATATAATTCTTGGATTCACTTACTCAATTCACCTTAGGTGCTGTATTAGGAGAAGCGGTACTAGGAAAGAAAATCGGTAATCGCGCTATCTTATGGGGCGGCATAGCTGGTACCATTCCCGATCTGGATGTACTGATACCTGTTAGCGGCGCAGTAGGGCATTTAGTGGTACACAGAGGCTATAGCCATAGCCTTTTATTCGCTTTCATCGCGGGGCCACTTTTAGCACTACTACTGTACCAGTGGTATAAACAGGGGGGCTGGCGAGAGCAGGTGAAAAAGGAACTGAAATATTCTTTCTTCGAAGGCCTTTGGTGGCTCTTGATCGGTAGCTGGTATACCAGACTCTTCCCGAGCTATGATGTGTCACGCAAACACGACTTCCCATCGGTACGACTATTTGACTGGGCCTTATTGTTCTTCCTAGGCTTTTTCACACACCCATTGATAGATGCTTTTACAGTCTACGGAACACAGCTCTATTTGCCATTTAGTGATTATCGCGAAGGCTTCAACAATATGTTCATTGTTGATTTCTTCTACACCCTGCCCATGTGCTTCGCCTGGATCATCTGTTTATTCCTATTCCGTTCCAGCAAGGCGCGCAGATGGGTGAATAATACGGGTATCGCCCTGAGTCTGGCTTATGTCTGCTTTACCTTCGGTAGTAAACTAATGTTCGATCAGGTCTTTAAAGCAGAATTAGAAAGACAAAATGTGGAATACAGCCGCTTTATGTCAGGGCCAACGCCCCTCAATGCCATCCTATGGTACGGCATTGCCGAGGTGGAAAACGGCTACCAAATAGGCTACTATTCCCACTTTGACAAGGACAAGGAAATTAACTTGGTATTCGTGCCTCGCAATGACGAATTGATCGCCGATATTAAGGATGACTACATTGTTGATCGTTTGATCTGGTTCAGTAAGGGCTATTATACCGTCAGAGAAAGGGCGGATGGCAGCCTGCGCTTTCACGCCATCCAATTCGGACAAATGGATATGGGACTCACTCCTGAGGATGATACGGATGATTACGTATTCGGCTTCACCATTAAAAAGGATAAAGAGGGTGCGGTTTATCTAGATAGGAGAGACAGTGAGCGAGGACCCGAGAATCGCGATATTACTTTTAGTGGACTGTTTAATGTACTGAAAGAACGAGTAATGGGAAATGAGCAAATTGTATTTAATTAAACCACCTCAATGGTAATTGAATAATTTTTTAAGCGTAAGTAGCTTTTTCGCAATATTGTGAGCAGTGTTTTTTTTATGCGTTTCTTTTTCCTATTTTGAAGGATAAAGAGGGAGTCTTTTTCCTCGCACAAGGGATAGGAGCGGTAATGAGCCAGTTGAATGCGCCCTGAGCGGCGGCGTAAAAAGGCGGCCCAACGGTAGCCATTTTTACGCCTGCCAGCGAAGCAGCAGACAGCTGGGGAATTTTAGCGGATAGCCCGACCCCGCCCTACTCAAAGGGCGGGGATGTGCCCGAAATATTATTAAGTTCCCCAAATCGTGGCGTATGAATGACAAGTACAAATTGGTATCAGATAAGGATAAGGTTATTGGCGAAAGGAAAAATTTTCATATTATAGGCATTGGTGCTTCGGCGGGAGGTTTAGAGGCATTGGAGAGCTTTTTCAGTAATGTGACCGGAGAGTCTAAATTTGCCTTTGTGGTGGTACTGCATCTATCTCCTGATTATAAGAGTTTAATGGCGCAACTACTGTCCAAACATACGGATATGGACGTGCACAATGTGGAGAATGGTGTCAAAGTAGAGCCGAATAATGTATACCTGATCCCTCCTCAAAAAACAATGACGATCAGTAAAGGGGTGCTTTACCTGCACGAAAAGAAAAGTTCGCAAATACCGACCTTTACCATTGACATATTTTTTAAATCATTAGCAGAAGAGAAAAGTGAACAGGCGATAGGAATCATCTTATCAGGAACGGGTAGCGATGGCACCAAAGGTGTTAAAATGATCAAGGAGGTGGGAGGTATGGTCATGGTACAAAGTCCTGAAAATGCTAAGTTTGACGGTATGCCTCGGAATGGTATCGCTACAGGCTTGGTGGATTATGTGCTGCCTGCGCACCAAATGCCGGAAGAACTGGTGAATTATGTGGAACATCCACTGAATAGACCTGAAACGGTTACGATCAATAAAGAAGAATACACTTCAGAAGATAGTCTTGTTCGAATTTTGAAGACGATTCGACAGGTTACCGGTATCGATTTTTCAAACTATAAGAGAGATACGATATTAAGGAGGATACAGCGTAGGTTGACCATTCGTAAGTTCGAGGATTTAACGCAGTATGCTGACTTTCTGAAAGAGGATAAAGCAGAAGTAAGGATTGTTCAAAAGGAGCTCTTGATAGGGGTAACGAAGTTTTTCAGAGATGACAAGGTCTTCAAGTATTTAGAACAAACCATTATTCCCCAGATCTTTGAGAGTGCGACGAACAATAGGGTACGTGTTTGGGTTCCGGCCTGCTCCACAGGGGAAGAAGCCTATTCTATCGCCATCTTATTGATGGACTACCAAAGTAAGTTGGAAGAGCATTATGATGTGAAGATATTCGCCACTGATGTGGATCAGGATGCGGTCTTGAAAGCGGGTTTGGGGCGTTTTCAGGAAAGCGTCATATCAGATATTCCGAAAGATCGACTAAACCGGTATTTCATTAAGCATGGTGAAGAATATCAGGTGACTCGCAGTTTACGGGATCTGATCATTTTCACTACTCACGATATTATCAAAGATCCTCCATTCAATAAGTTGGATCTGATCAGTTGTAGAAATTTATTGATTTATTTCCAGTCGGTCTTACAGCGAAAGATTTTGAAGATCTTCAATTTTTCATTGAATCGCAATGCTTTTCTATTACTGGGTAATAGCGAGAGTGCCGATGATCTGAAAACTTTATTCGCCACAGTGAATAATAAGTACAAGGTGTATCGCTCTTTACTGAACACAAAACTGCTGAATGTTCAGGATTACTCCATACCCCAACAGAAATCAAGGGCTTTCGTACCACAGAGTGATTATACACCAGCCTTTCATGTGCGTCCGGGCGAACAGCGAGAGTTGAAAATCATTAGTGATCTACTCACTTCTCGTTATACAGCCAGTTGTTTTCTGCTGGATGAGAATAGCCAGTTCTTGCGCTACTTTGGTAGTGCGAATAAGTATTTGAGATTACCTGAACGTTTAGATGATCTTGATATTACACGAATGGTACATGAGGATTTGGCTATTCCGCTCAGTACTGCCATTAAACGGGCAATGGAAACCAAGACCTCTGTTCAGTACAAGGACGTGCTCGTACAGATGGAACATGAAAAGGAGATATTGACGCTCTCTATTTCGCCTTATGTGCTGAATACGACCAGACAAACGCTACTGGCTGTGATCATCGAGGAGCAAAAGGAGGGGAATGTTCAGGTTGGTACAGATGCGATTTCTTATGACGTGAGTTCATCCGCGAAACAGCGGATTCAAGATTTAGAACAAGAACTCAAAACCACGAGAGAGAATTTACAGGCCACGATCGAAGAGTTACAAACCTCAAACGAAGAGCTGATCGCGGCGAATGAGGAACTACAGAGTACGAATGAAGAATTACAGTCGGTAAATGAAGAGTTGTATACCATCAATTCAGAGCATCAAGCCAGTATATTAGAGTTGACGGAGTTGAATGATGATGTTAATAACTTATTGCAAAGCACCGAAATCGGTACGCTATTTTTAGATAGTCAGTTGCGTATAAGAAAGTTCAATCAGTCGATCACGGAGCAAGTGAATATCACTGAAATCGACATTGGTAGACCGATCGAGCATTTCGCGACCAAGATCATCTATTCCAGTCTGGTAGATGATGCTAAACAAGTAATCAAAACCCTGATTCCTATTCAAAAAGAGATACAGTCGCGATCGGGTATTTGGTATTTAATGCGAATCATGCCTTACCGCACTGCCGAGAATCAAATTAAAGGTACGGTCATCACTTTCGTTGACATCAATGAACTGAAAGAAGCAGAACAACTCAAGGCACTGACCAACCAGCTTCAAACAGAAGTGGAGAACAGAAAGCAAGCGGAACTGGCTGTACTCAGACAGAATGAAGAGTTTCGCGTCATATTCAATGCTCTACCTGATCTTTATTTCAGGATTGACGAGAATGGCATGTTGATGGATGTTAAAATAGGGCGTCATAATCACTATAAGATCGATCCTGAAAGTGCGAAAGGGAAGAATGTGCTGGCTTTGATGGAATCTGAAGTGGCTGCTAACCTAATAAAAGAGGCAAAAGAGGCTTTAGCAAGTCAACAAATACGAGAATTCAATTACACTCGTGAAATCGCTAAAGAAAAGCGCTTCTATGAAGGCCAACTCGTACCTGTTGAAAACAAACAGATCATAGCCATCATTAGAGATATGACAGACTATGTGAATGCTAAGGTGAAGATTTTAGAGCAGAAAAAAGATTTAGCTCTTTTCTTTGAGGGACTACCGGACCTCTATTTTAGGATGGACTATGAAGGGGTTTACGTTGACGTGCGAACCGGACCTTTTTTCATGCCCTTCGCACCATTGGTCGAGGTGGTCGGCTCGAATATTGTAGATGTTTTACCGATACCTGCCGCGGAAGTCATTAAAAATGCTGTTCAGGTTACTATAGATACACAAGAACCCGGGATTTGTATTTTCGATATAGAGAAAAGAGGAAAGCAAATTAATTATGAGTGCCGACTAATGCCATCTGTAGCGGGACAAGCAATAGGTGTGGTACGCGATGTTTCCGAATTGACACAACGTGAAAATGAATTGAAGGAGCTGGCAAACTCACTTACAGCACAAAAACGCATGTTGGAAACTTCTAATGCTGCCTTAGAGCAATTTGCTTATAGCACATCACATGACTTAAAAGAGCCTTTACGGTCTATTTCCAGTTTTAGTCAACTATTGGGGAACAGATATGAAAAGAAGCTGGGAGAAGAGGGGATGGAATATGTCGAATTCATTTCTAAGAATGCAAGAAGAATGCATGAGTTGGTGGAAGGCATTTTGTCTTATGCGAGAATAGGCCAAGAAAAGGCGCAATTAGAATTGATAAGTACAAATGCGATCATTGACCAAGTACTTGAAAATTTAAGTGAATCCGTCATCGACTCCAATGCACTTATTGAAACAGGTGAACTGCCTGAAGTATATGCTGAGGAAAATCGATTACTGAGGGTATTCCAGAATTTAATTGCTAATGCGATCAAGTTCAGAAGTGAAGAAAGACCATTAGCCGTTAAAATAAGTAGCCAAACAGGTAAGAATAATTATACTTTCTCTGTAGCGGATAATGGAAAGGGTATAAATATGTCTTACAAAGACCACATCTTCCAAATGTTCAAACAACTGAACTCATCAGATCGTTTTAAGGGGAGTGGAGTTGGTTTATCCATCTGTAAGCGAATCATTGAAGATTTGGGCGGTGAGATATGGGTGCAATCCGAGATAGGGAAAGGGTCGACATTCTATTTTAAGATCCCAATCGACCCCGAGGTGGATGAGGAATAATATGTGCTGTTCGTTTCACCCCACCACTTCCAACACACTCACCCCACTACCACTGCGCTTCAACTGTACCTGCGTACTGATGCGCTCCTTCAATTCACTAACATGAGAGATCAAGCCGATGGTTTTACCGTCGGCTCTCAAATTCTCTAAGGTGGTAATGGCTAGGTCTAAAGTGACACTGTCTAAAGTTCCGAAACCCTCGTCTATAAATAAAGAGTGTAGCTTCAAGCGTTTACTAGCTAAGTCAGAGAGCCCCAATGCCAGTGCTAAACTCGCCAAAAAAGTCTCCCCACCCGAAAGGGAGTTCATAGAACGGGTGGCATCAGCTTGAAACTGATCCACGATCTCCAATTCCAGCTCTTTCTTTCCATCCTCTCCTTTGCATTTTTGAATGCGGTATCTGGGCTGCAATTTCACCAAATGCCTATTCGCCAATTCTACCAGTCTCGCCAAGGTCAAACCTTGTGCATAGGTGCGGAACTTATCGCCATCAGATGAGCCGATCAGCTCTCTTAAATGCGACCAACGCTCATACTCTTTTTGCTGATTCATCAGATCCGCATGCAGACTTCCCATCCGTTCTCTGGCTTGGGCATCATTGCTCAGCTTTTCTTTGATCCCGCCAATTTCCTGATCTAATGCTTTAATGGCGACTTCCGCTTCATTTAAAGCCTCAAGTATCGCCTGCTTGTTCTGATCTTTAGGCACTATTTGATTCAGCTTGGTCAACTGTTGGGCATTATCCTGTACCGCTCTTTCGTGTGCGGCCATTGCTTGCTGCAAGGCTTGTCGTTCTTGTCTCAACTGCTTAAAAACCACATCACCCAATAAGAATTGATCGAGGTCGCTAATGGCATAATCCCCCATTTTTGCCACTGCTTTACCCAAACTTACGCGCAGTTTGTCAGATTCATTAGATAAGGCTTCACTACGCTCCTTTTCAGTGCGTACTGCTGACTCCAGCGCACTGATGTTTTTATCGTGCTCGGCCACATTGGTCCGAAGCTGTTCAAATGCTGTGTTAGTGGTGTCAACAAGCTGCGCTAAACGTTTTTCCTCTTGATCCGCATCTTCTGATACAAAACCCTTTAATAAGTCCGCTAATTGGGTCAGCTTTTCTTCTTTGACTTTCTCTTGCGTTTGGAGTTGTAATGTTAGCGCATTGAGGGCTTCCCGTTCTTCGGCTAAGGTCTTGCTTTGATCGTCAAGCCTTGTTTGATGCGCTTTTAAATGTTCCTTCAGCTTGACCAATCCCGATTGGTTTTTCTCAGATACACTGTATCGTTCTTTTAAGCTTTTAACAAAGTCTAAAACAGCGGTATCCGCTTCAATAGATAGTCCCAGCTCGGTCAACAGCTGTTCCCATTCCATTTGTTGTTCCGTTTGGAATTGAAGTCGAGTGATCTGCTGCTGCTGCAAAGTGGTCAAGGAATGTTCAATTTGCTCAAGTTTACTCTGAGCAGACAATAGTTTCTTGTCAGAAGCTTCAATTGCCGCCTTGTTTTCTTCAAATGTGACTCGCTGCTTTTTGACTCGCTCGTAGTCCGCATGCCGTTCGTCATACAGTAGCCTGATCGCCTCTTTATCATCAATGGTTAAGACGGGTTTAGGCGAGTGAAGGCTAGCGTATAAGCGATCAAAACGCAACTGCTCTTGCTCCTTGTCTTTGATCAATTCAGTAATGCCCAATTGCGTACTATCCGCATCCCGCTTTTTTACAGCTATATTCTGCTGCAATTGTTGGAAAACAGTCTGTTTTTCTTGTAATAGCTTTTTATTCGCATTTAACTTTACTAATGATTCCTGTAACTGCTCTTCATCATCAGTTGTAGTATGAGCCGTGAGTGGATGCGTTTCAGATCCACACAGCGGACAAGGTTTTCCATCTTCTAACTGCTCTCTCAGGTCTTTAAGATCGATCAACAAACGCTTATTTTCATACAGCTCTTCTCCTTGCTGTATGTGCTGCTCCAATAAATGGATATGTTCCTGTTGCTGTTCCTCTTGTTTAGATTTTTCTTTCAACCAAGCCTGTTCTTCATCAGCACTTTGTTTTAAATGCTCCACTTTTTTATGTGCTTGTTCCCATAGCTCAACTATATCCAAGAGCTGTTTGAGATTTTGTATGCCTTCTTGCATGCGTAAAAGCGCATTGCCGGTGATCGGGGCAACATCTCCACCCATCTGAAAACTGCTTAGTTTTTTTCGTTCTTCTTCTATATGCTTTTCTAATGCTAATTGTTCCTGGGTGATCTTATTGATTTCTATTTCTAGGTTCGAGAGCTCTTCTATACCCCGCTTTAAGCGATCCGAACGCATATGCAGATCACCGAGTTTTCCTTTTAAAAGTGCGGTTTTTTCATTTTCTGCTATCCAAGTATTGCCATTCAACACTCTTTCCTCGATCCGCTGTTTTTCCTGTTCGCTTTGTTGAAGCTGTTCTGCTAAAGCATTGCATTTTTTTTGCGCCAGCGCGAAACGCTGATTCAGTTCTTTTAGCTGATTTTGAATAGCATCCAGTTCTACTTTTGCTTGTCGAGCGGCTTTAATGGGGGCTTGTGCCGCTGCCTGTTGTTGCTTGGCATTTAGTAAAGCTTCTTGCCGCTCCTTTTTTTGCTCCTGCAATCCTTCAAAGCCTTTGCGATCCAATTGCAATTGCTCTTCCTTGAGTTGTAGAGATCGCTCTAAAGCAAACAGCTCGGCCGATTGTTTTTTTAACATGCTATGGTCAGTAGCCAGAGCCTGAAAACGTTCATGTTGTTTTAAGCGATTAGAATCTGCTGCAAAAGCCTCAGCTCTTTGGCGCAACACATCCCCCTGCTTTGCTAAGTGTGCTTTTTGAGTTTGCAATTCCTCTAGCTGTGCGATTTGTTGCAACTGCTTACGCGCTTCATCCGCCTTGGTACCTTTGGCATTCACTTCTTTGTCTAAAGCTTGCTGTTGCGCCTCGTAGGCATTACGCGCCTCATCATCCAGAAGAGAAAGATGAGTGATCTGCGTTTCTAAAGCCTCTTTTTTTGTTTGCTCTTCTTTAGCACGTTCAAAGGCAGCAACAGAAATTTCACTATAAGTGCTCGTACCTGTGATCCGTTCTAAAATGGCCGCACGATCTTTTTTTCCAGCTTTTAAAAAGGCGGCGAAATCTCCTTGCGCCAATAAAATAGAACGCTTAAAACGCTGAAAGTCCAAGCCCGTCACTTCCTCTACCACTTTGGGCACTTTGCTGGCATAAGCTTCTAAGATCTCTCCTTCAGGATCTTTCGCATGCGCCAGCTTGGCGATCTCCATTTTAACCGCCTGTAGCTTGCCGTTTGCCTTCTTTCGGGCGCGATACAAAGACCATTTAGAGCGATAAAAGACCCCATCCGCCTCAAAAACCACCTCCGACCAACACTCGCCCGTATGGTGGGTCATCATCTCTTCCGGCTGCTTGTTTTCACCGAAACGAGGCGTTCTCGCATAAAGCGCCACACAAATCGCATCCAGTATAGTGGTCTTACCAGCACCCGTTTCACCCGAGATCAAAAACAAACCATTCTGCCCGATCACACCCTCTTGAAAAGACAGTTCATGCCTTCCCTTCAACGCGTTCAAATTCAAAAAACTGACAGCAATGATCTTCATGTTCTACTATATTGAAATTGTAGCGGCGCTGCTTGCCTGCGCCTTATTCGCCCAAAGATAAACATTGCCTTTAGCTTATTGTATGGCGCATGCCCGCAATAAAAAGGGGGATGTTTTTTCAAGCAGCATATGGTCGGCAACAGAAAATGAATACGGATGCGGCAAAAAGACGTTGCATGCAACGTCTCTACAATAAAACCCTTTT
>JAHDGT010000123.1 GCA_020631675.1 Bacteroidota bacterium | reverse complement strand
GTTCTCGTGCCTGTTCAAAAGAGATTTTATCATACCCGGCGATCTTCGCGGCCAGAGTTTTGGCACGTATCGTATTGGTTTCCGGCAGTACGAAACTCTTCGGGAAATCTTCAGGCTTGAGGTTCTCTTCGGGGGCGGTCATAATGAAAACCGTATTGTTGCAATTGTACAAATAATCACAATCCGGGTTCTTGATCTGCGGCAGATCACTGACCGGATGCAAGTCGTTATAAGTCCACAAATTAGCAGAGGTATTACCCTTCAATGGCTTTGACCAATCAAAGGACTCATCCCGATGCGGGTGGGAGAAATTGCTCAGGTGGTAAATATTCCCGTCTTTATCCGCATAGGTGATGGTCTGCCCCGGCAGTCCCTGAATTTCTAAAGCCTTATAAAACTCCTCAAAGTTCGTCGCCTTGCCCATTTCGTACCACTGCTCCACCGTTTTCAAATTGTGGAAAGCATTGCAACGGTAAGAATAATAGCCCGATTCTTTCTTCATCGTAGGGCCGTAAACACTGCGGTAAAACTTCTTAGGCACAGGGATCACCAATGGTCCGATCTTCACGCGCAGCTTAGCCGTATGCTCCTCTAGTTTCAACCACTCGCCATCGTATTTATAGTGCAGTTTTTTAGTGGGGTGCATCTCCAATTCGTAGATGTCAACCGTGTTCTGGTAGTTGGTCGTATGCGACCAGCCCAAGTTCCTGTTCGCCCCCAGAAAAGGCAGCAAGCCGCCCATGGTAAAAGTAGCGCCATACATTTCGTAGCCCTCCTCAGAATGCACGCTCAGCTCCCAGAAATTACCTTGATCATTCACAGGCTGATGCGGGTTGCCGATCAAATAGGCTTTGCCATCCGTAGTGAGATCCGGACCAAAAGCCATTGCGTTAGAACCCCTTCCAGCCTGTTCTAATAAGCGGTAATCATAATCTTTCGTCAAGAACTTACCCAGCTCCATGATCGAGTTGTGAAGCAGCAACATATTCAAAGCAAAGCCCCGCATCACATCCTTCTTCGTCAAGGGCATCAGTTGCTTATGCACCACCTCTTTAGGGTGGGTTTCCGCATATTTATTGATCGCATCCACGTAGACCTGTAATAGCTGATCAATATGCGGCGGGATGTCCTGATCATAGCGTTCATCCACATAGGCATCAATATCAAAGATCTGATACATCAGATCCAGTGCGGCACCATTTTTACCCATCATGCGCCCCGCCCTATTCTTAGTAGCAGCAAAACCCTTTTGCATGATGTTGAAATTGTCCTCGCACTGCGCCCAGGCAACACCATAAACGGCTTCTAAATCTGTTTTAGAGAAAATATGCGGCACCCCGAAATCATCTCTAATGATGTCGATATTGCGCACATCCACCAGCGAAGAAACAGCAGAAGATTGCGCCTGTATTCTAGTAGCTACAAGCTCAGAATCAGAGAAAGAAAAGCCCAACAATAAGAGCAGGGCAACAAGCAGATTTTGTTTTAACATACGGTTTTTGAATAAATGGTATGATAAAACTCGATCCTCTTGGAAGGAAGGCGATAATAGGGGTGTGATAGTAGAATGCGCTTAGACCAGCAGCATTTCCGCCTAAGATAACGGAGGTAAACGCATAATAGATGCTAATCGATCAAAAAATAGTTTAATTCTCCAATTTTTCTCTAAAAACGTCGTGCATCAACAAAAAGTGATTCCTCATAGCGCCCCCATACACGCAAACGCCTGCGGGGAAATAGAGTCGCTCAAGCTTCAATATTCCGCCGCAGCCGCTTCGTGCATGGGCGGGCTATCCACTAAATTCGGCAACCCCAATGGCTTTTCGCTGGCAGGCTTACAAATGGCTACCTCTGGGCCGCCTTTGTAAGCCGCCGCTCAATAGCCATTGGGGCTACCTCATACCGTTCCTATCCCTGGCGCGGGACCAGTACTTACAAACCAATAAAAGGCCTTCCTTGCAATGCCTGCACCAACACATACACCGCAACACAAGCATAAAGCGCGGAAACAACAAAGGTCAGCTTCACGTCTTTCAGCACATAATAAGCCAAAAGCGGCAACACCTGAATGGCGTGCATGCCTATAAAGTGCGCAACACGAGGGTCGCCAAATTGCCGACTCCAATTCAAGAAAGGAAGTCCTGCGCCTCCATCTGCTGCACCGATCGTGTGGGATAAATTGGAACCCATCACAAAGCCTTCCAAGGAAAAGATGAAAAAGAGGATTAGACTTAAGCGGATCGCCCAAACATAATGATCCGGTAAATGGGGTAGATCCACCTGAAAAAAACGAAGTCCGATGTACAGTGTCACAAACGACACCACCGTTGCCGCGAATGCCATGAGCATATAAAGACTACTATACAAAGCCGATGATTGGTTGAAATGAGACAACTGACCTCTCCCGGCTTGCAGACCAATGTACAGGATCTCAAAGCCAAGCATGATAATGATCAGCCAACTGCAAATAGATATACCTTTTGCTTGTGGAAGGTAGTACATCAACCAGCCCATCGTCAGGCTATACAATCCAATGGACAAAGCGAATTTGGTTGGCTTATACCAAGCATTCGCACCCGCCACTTCGATGGTAGTGAAAAAGCTGAGCACAATAAAAATCAAGCTCAATGCTACATTTGCCATTCCGAAATAGAATAGCAGCTCATTTCGATCTTTTAGCTCTAGTAGAAAGTCCATACGTGAGATCGTTTAAAGTTTGTCCACCACTAAACTTCAAAACGATAATAAATGTTTAGGTTTTTCTATCCGCACTTCATTTTGATTGCGGATGTGTGCCCAAATGATTTATTATATTACCGTCTATCACGATCATTAAAGATTCACCTCCCACCCGTTCAAACCCATTATTTGATATGAGTCCATTGACATTTCCGACTACGGCAGATAGCAGAGAAAACATTTTCGAGGCATTAAAAGCACTGAAAAAAGACGACATTCCGTGGAAGAGCGGGAAGGTAATGGCCTATATCTATAAGACCATACCCGAAGCACATGCCCTCTCTGATGAAGCCTATAATTTGTATCTAACAGAGAACGGACTGGACCCTACACAGTTCCCGAGTTTGCTGATCTTAGAACGGGAAGTAGTAGCCATGGTGGCCGATTTGCTGCAGGGCGGAACGGAAGCAGTAGGCAATTGTACCAGCGGTGGAACGGAGAGTGTGATCCTAGCAGTGAAAACGGCGCGGGATCGGGCACGTAAGCTGTACCCACAGATCACTGAGCCAGAGATCATTATTCCTGAAACAGCACACCCCTGTTTTCACAAGGCAGGGCACTATTTGAATGTGAAAGTGAAAATGACCCCTGTGGACCCTGTCACTTTCAAGGCGAATGTACAAGCAATGGAAGCGGCCATTACAGATCAGACCATTATGATCGCCGGCTCAACACCTTCCTATACGCATGGGGTGATCGATGATATTGAAGCCATTGCCGCCTTAGCGCAATCTCGTGGTCTTTTATGCCATGTGGATGCTTGTGTAGGCGGTATGTTCTTGCCTTTTGCCAAGATGCTGGGCTACCCCATTCCCAATTTCGATTTTAGCGTTCCTGGGGTGACCTCCATGTCTTGCGACCTGCATAAGTATGGTTATGTGCCCAAGGGCTGCTCTACCATTTTGTATAAAAACAAAGATCTAAGGCAGTATCAAATGTTCAGTTGTTCAGCATGGCCGGGCTATACGATCGTGAACCCAACGGTTTTATCCAGCAAGACGGGCGCACCGATGGCGGCAGCTTGGAGCACCTTCAAATTCTTGGGTGTAGATGGCTACAAAACCGCCGTAAAAGATTGTATGGATGCCCGTGATGTGGTCTTGGATGTGTTGAAAGAAATACCCGAATTAGATCTATTGGGCTTCCCGGAAATGAGCATGATCGCCTTTAATTCTAACTCAGAAGCCCTAAGCGTATTCGAGTTGGCCGAGCGCATGAAAATGAAGGGCTGGCACATTCAGGCACAGCTCAAATCTTCTGTTTGCGATGCGGGTATTCACCTCTCTATTTCGCACTTTAATGCGGAGCATATGCCCGCGCTCATGGCTGCCCTCAAGGAAAGTGTTGAAGAATTAAAAGCAGAAGCAGCTAGCAAAGCCCCTGACCCGATCTTAGCCATGCTCAACCCGCAAATGATCCAGGGGTTAATGGCGAATTTCCAACCGGAGATGCTGGATCAATTAGAACAGATCCTCGGCAGCGACGATAAGGGCGTGCCCGATAATTTTGTTGCCATCAATAACATCTTGAATACGCTTGAGCCTGCTCAGCGCGATACTTTGCTGGTGGCCTTTATGAATAAGATGTTTTCGGTGGGTTAACCCGATCTTTTCCTCAACTCTTTCTTTAGAATTTTGCCCGTAGCACTTTGTGGTAGCGCATCTAAGAACTCGATCACCCGAGGGTATTTGTAGGCAGCTATACGGTCTTTGGTCCAAGCAATGAGATCTGATTCAGCAATGCTTTGTCCTTCTTTGAGTACCACACAGGCTTTGATTTCTTCGCCATATTGCTCATCAGGTATACCAATTACAGCTACTAGTGATACGGCTTCGTGTTTCATGAGCACTTCCTCCACTTCTCTGGGGTAAACATTCAGTCCGCCTCTAATGATCATGTCTTTGGTTCGGTCAACGATGTAGAAGAAGCCGTCTTCATCTTTAACCGCCACATCGCCAGAGTGCAGCCAGCCATTTTTTATGGTCTTGGCATTCGCTTCTGGTTTGTTGTAGTAGCCCTTCATGACATTATGCCCGCGGTAGATCAATTCTCCCTTTTCACCTGTAGGCATTTCCTGTCCGTTTTCATCTACGATTTTCACTTCCACACCCCAGACCGGAGTTCCTATAGAGCCGGGTTTTCGACCACTGTCAAACTGGTTGAAAGTGACCACGGGTGAGCCTTCTGACATGCCGTAACCTTCTAGTATTTCCACCTTGAATTTGGCCTCAAAATCTTCTAACACTTTTACGGGTAGGGATGCACCGCCCGATACACAAATTCGCAGCCTATCCGCAATCGCTGATAGATCGAACGACTTGCCTTCGTAATTCAACAGTCCCCAATACATAGTAGGCACACCTGCGAAAATGGAGATGCGATGCTTGAGCATTAAGCCCAGTACCGCCTCCGCATCAAAGCGAGGCAATAATACATTGGTCGTACCCCTATAAATGCCCGCATTCATGAGCACGGTCATGGCAAAGATGTGGAACAAAGGCAGTACGATCAGAATGTTATCATCTGTGGTTGGTGTAAATAGATCCGCACTTAAAATGGCATTGAGGCTTAAGTTGCTATGCGTCAATTCCGCCCCTTTTGGCCGACCAGTAGTGCCTGAAGTATAAATGATGACAGCTGTATCACTTGCCTTGGTCTGTACCGTTTCCATAATTGGCGATTGCCCTGCCATAAGCATGCCCAAAGTTTTCAGACCTTCTATAGGAGAAGCATCTGTTGGTTTGGCAGTGATGACGAACATATCGGTACATTGCTCTGCTTGTTGGAAACCCGCATAGCCCTCTTCCAACATGGGTAAGCCCGGCGCACCCAAGAAACAGAAATAAGCTTTTGCTTCAGAGTCCTTCAAATGGTAGGCTACTTCCTCTCTTTTTAGCAGTACACTCAAGGGCACGACCACGCCCCCAGCTTTCAAAATGCCGAAGTAGATCATGGGGAAATAGGGCAGGTTCAGGCAGCTTAAAGCCACTTTATCTCCTGCTTGGATGCCCGCTTTGACCAAGGCATTCGCGATCTGATTGGCAGCACCATTGATCTGTGCATAGTTCAAGTGGGTATCCATAAAGATGAAGGCATCTTTTGTAGGATATTTTCTTGCGCTGTCTTCTAATAAAACCGAAAGGTTGAGCATGGATATGGTTTTTTCGTAATTTTAGGTACTGTATAGCATAACTAAGCCTACTAATGCGAAAAGAATACATCGAAAATAATGAAAGAGATGAAAACTTTCGCAGAATCACAGCTATCCCATTGTCCTTTTTAAGCAAATGAAATACATTTGAAAAACAACCAAACATGCTCCCATTATGAAATTTTCGATTTTGCTTTCTATCGTATTGATAGGCTTATGCTTATGCAGCAGTATGACCTCTTTTGCACAAGGTGATGAAGAGTATCCTTCAAAAGAAAGAGATAAGTACTATAAAAACAGAACAACTTCATGGACTCCTTACGTACCTATAGATTCTAATAAAATATTAGAATTTGACCGCCCGCAAATCACACTTAAAACACTGGAAGAGTTTACTCCATTTGAATCCATCTATAGTTTTTCACCTTTACAGGATTCTATTTCAAACATTATATCTCCTGCCACCTCAATTGATGATATTCCCAGAGTCAATGGTATTTTCATAGGGAGTATTATTAAAGTGGATACGACAGATTCAGATGGTTATATATTGTATAAAGATGCTGAATATGATGAAACGCGACTGTTTAACATAGGCTATTGGATTGCTATTAAAAACGAACAAGGCTGGAATAAATATTACACTGGTTTATCCGCCAATACACCCCTTCAATTGAAATGGAATTCAAGACTTGATCTAATAAAAGATAAAAATACCCTACAAATCGAATCTTGTTTATTGAGGCTACTGAAACCCCATGGTGATATGGAATCCGGACCCGGGCCTAAATATGAATTGATTAAAGATGGCTTAGTCACCGAATTTCTACTTGATTCGTTAGTCAAGGATAGTGACAAAGACGGTTTGACCGATATTGTTGAAAGGAAGATGATGTTGAATCCAAAATCAACAGATACGGATCAAGATGGAATTAATGATTATTTAGATCTTAATCCGAGATTTAAAAGCAAAGATTCAAAAAGAGGAGAAGCATATCGGATTTTGTTGCAAAAAATAATAGATTGTTTTTCGTACAACCCTATGGATACAATAAATCAAAACACAGTTGACAATCATTTTAAAAAGGGTATGCCCACCTTTCTAATCGTAACAGATGATGATAAACTAAAAAGCTCAAATCCAGAAAGTGGGCGTTTTATTTTCCTTTCCTCAAAAGAATACGAAAACTATAAGGAGTATTATACGAATACACTCGTAAGAGTATCCGCTGACCCGGTTTTTAAAGTGGATAAGAAGAAAGATACCTACATAATTGAATATAGTAGTGGAGGCGCTGTTTACAGTTACTTGCTTAGTAAGCAGAAAAATGAATGGGAATTAAAAATTCTTACTATCATATTCGGCTGTTAAATAGAGACATTAGCGAGAAGAAGACCGAATCTACATATACTATTTAAGTATCCCGATTTTTAATTAGCTTTGGACATAACCTATAAAAACTTTCGCCATGAAAAAATTCATAGCTCTTTTTGTATTTGTATTCGCGATGGCCTTCGCCTTTAGTCCGGCGGCCAATGCGCAGATGACCCTCAATGGTGTTACCCTTCCTGCTGAATTGACTTTCAGTGAGCAGTCTTTAGAATTGAACGGAGGGGGCATCCGTAAAAAGTACTTCTTTAGTTTGTATACCGCTGGTTTATACCTCTCGCAAAAAAGCAAAGATGCCAGTTCGATCATGGGCGCGGATGAGACCATGGCCATCCGTTTAGAGATCACTTCCAGCATGATCAACAGCGGCAATATGAGCGAGGCGATCACCGAAGGATTCGAAAATAGTACGGGCGGTAATACCGGACCTGTTCAAGACAGAGTTGACGAATTGCTTAAAGCTTTCTCCAGTGAGTCTATTGAGATCGGTGATGTGTTCGACATTGTTTACATACCGGGTACAGGAAGTCAGACCTATAAGAATGGTTCATTAAAAAGCACGATCAACGGCTTAGATTTCAAAAAAGCATTATTCGGTGTTTGGCTGTCTGACAAGCCAGCTTCTACGGATCTGAAGAAAGGGATGTTGGGGAGATAACAATTAATTTGAAAATTTGGCAATGAGTCAATTTGAAAATGGATTTCAGGGAAACACTTCATTCTCAAATTGACAATTGTCTAAGTTTCCCGCGCAAGGGATAGGAGTGGTATGAGGCAGCCCCAATAGCTATTGAGCGGCGGCTTACAAAGGCGGCCCAGAGGTAGCCATTTGTAAGCCTGCCAGCGAAAAGCTATTGGGGCTGCCGAATTTAACGGATAGCCCGGTGCCCGCAGTAAAAAGGGAATAAACGGTGGAGACGTTATATCATAACGTCTTTTTTGCCGCACCGGGCATTTATTGTACAACAGCAAAATCCCCCCTTTTTATTGCGGGTATGCGCCCTTTTAAACGAACTCATCAATCTGATACATCTCAATCATTTTTTGCTCTATTAGTTTTTTAGGGGCTTTGCTGAGTATGAAATTGCGGATGCCCTGACCGTATTTCCAATGCGCCATTTTGCCTGTGGTCCACGACTGCGAAACGATACCATTCACTTTTTTCTGTCGGCGTTTTTGGAAGTCGGCGAATACATTTTGCTGTGGATTTTTCGCTTTCGCAATCAAATTGCTCAAGTAATACGCATCTTCAATGGCTTGCGCGCCGCCCTGCCCCATATTGGGCGTAGTGGCATGCCCCGCATCACCGATCAAGCAGATATTACCCTGATGCCATTGGCGAATGGGCTTCAGATCAATGATGTCATTGCGCATCATGCGTGCTTGCGGGGTGGCTTGAATGATTTGCTTGATCAGGGGGTTAAAATCCGCGTACATCCTTAAGAGCTTCTGTTGGGTGGTGCCGGGCGCGTCTTTTTGACCGGCTTGATCCAAGGCTACCGCGAACCAGTACACCTGCCCCGCTGCGATCCGCGAAAAGCCGAAACGCACTTGATCGCCCCACAACTCATAGACCCGCCCCTTGATCGCATCAGGCAACTCAAAAGCAGACACGCCCCGCCAACAAGTTTGACCAGTATAGCGCGTTTTACTCGCAGGAAATAGTTGCTGCCTGACTTTAGAATTGACCCCATCGGCAGCGATCAGATGATCGGCTGTTGCTTGGCTTTGGTCTTCAAAAGTGACTTGTACCTTGCCCGTCGACAACTGCTCGAAAGCTTGAAAGCTTTTGCCTAAATGAATTTTGTGCTCGGGTATTTCTTTGAGTAATAATGCTTGCAATTTAGCCCGATGAATGGCTTTGGAAGTGTAGCCGAAAAGCTGCTTGATATTGTCTTGTGGATTGTCTGAGATGGGGCGCATATCCGGATGCCCGATGGTGATCCTATTGATCTCACTGCTATTGGCACTGATCTGATCCAGCACGCCCAAATGTTCAAATACTTGTAGGGCATTAGGGGCAAGCCAGATGCCCGCTCCTACTTCTAAAAATTCAGGCACTCGCTCGTAAAGCTGGTAATCAATACCCTTTCTTTCAAAGGCTAAAGCGGTGGTCAAACCGCCAATACCAGCACCAATGATCGCATATTTCATATCGTAAAGTAGTACGTCTTGAAATGTATTTTTGAGAGCCTATGTTCAGATAACAGCCCCACAAAGCTAAGCGTTCCGCAGATATAAAATATTCGTGATAAAAGCTGTACTTTCATATGCAAATCGAATCAAATACATTTAACGTTATCATATATTTAAACCAAGTCAACATGAAATTACTTTTACAATTGGTGCTTTTGTCTTGCTTTGCCTTGACGCTGGCCTGCACGCCGACAAGCAGCTCGGCGGATAAAGGCAAGGACAAAGACAAGGCTAAACAAGATACCGAAGCACAAGCGAAAAAAGAGGTGAAGTCTTCTGCTGATAAAGCTGCCAGTTCCAGTTCCAGCTCCACTTCTACAGCTAAGTATCTCACTGCTGTTACTATGGGTGAATGCAGTAAAATGAAAGAAGCTGAGTTCAGCTGTGCCTGCGAATTTGGTCAAGACAAAGAGCAGTTTTTCGTCTATGATATGCAAGAGGCGGCTTGCATTGGCATTAAAGGCGAAGCACAGGCCCTTTACCCGGATTGGGAGGAAAAAGACTATAAAGCCGAGTTGAAAAAACTGGCTGCCTCCACCTCTTGGGTCAGGGTACATGGCGATGAGATCAGCTACTTCGGCAAAACGCTTCAGGAGCTGAAATACAGTGATCCCGTAGCCCTTCTAACTGATGTGATCTTGGCTTCTGGCAAAGAGATGAGTGTGGTGCCCATTGAAACCGTAACGGGCGGCAAAAAGATGAAAAAGGCTATGACGGATAACAAAAGTGCGATCGATAAAGCCAAGGCATTGCGTGCAACAGGAGGCAAGGATCCTTTACAAGTCGTCAAGTTCGACAATAGGACTTATGATGTCATTGTGCGCTACGTCAGAAAAACCCAGCGCGAGGGCGAGGCAGATGATTATGATGCTAGGCTTACCCTCCTCAAGCATAGAAGCAATGAGATTTTAGAGACAAAAACGCTTAAGGGTTATTGTGGGTGTTAATTAAATAATGGCAACCCCATATACGCAAAAAGCCGTGCTGCGACATCTTTAGTCATTGCTAAAGTGTGGTAGCACGGCTTCTTCGTATATCGGCCGGGCTATCCATTCCAATTCGGGGGCTGTTCGCTGCTTCGCTGGCAGGGCTAAA
>JAHDGT010000616.1 GCA_020631675.1 Bacteroidota bacterium | reverse complement strand
TGTCTAAAAGCGCAAGCTTTCACCTACAGGGTCGGGCTATCCCTTGCAATTCGGGTGCTGTTCGCTGCTTCGCTGGCAGGCATAAAAATGGCTACCTCTGGGCCGCCTTTTTATGCCGCCGCTCAGTGCGCTCCTTAGCCCCCTCATTTCCAGTCCTATCCCTCACGCAAGATCCTCCCGATTGGTGAATTTTGAATGATGAATGACCGAATTTTGAATGAATTATCCGCCCATTTTTGCGCCCCAACCCATGTAGCGTCGCTGCTTGCCTGCGACCATACCACGATTTTGAACGCAAGTGCATTTCACCACAAAAAAACAAAATAAAATAACCGACGATCCGTAGAGCCGTTGCATGCAACGGCTGGCATCGAGCAGATCCCACAAAACCCTAAAAAACAAATAACCGACCATCCCGTAGAGGCATCGATTTATCGCGCCTCCTGTCGAGCAGATAAAAAACGACGAAAACCGCCCACAAACCCCCAAAAATAAAACACCAAACCACCCCCCATTTAATACATTCAAAATATCTAACTATCTTAACAACTGAAATTGTAGCCCTTCAAAAATTGACGACATTTGCAAAAGGGCGACCACAAGGAATCGCCCCTACAAATTTGGTATCTAATAGCCTAGCGCACCACTAAAAAACCCACACCATTGTTCGAACAAACGTTTAAAAATATAGACGACATCTTATATAAAGATGCCGGCTCAGATAGCGAATTAGATTACATTGGGCAAACCTCATGGATCCTATTCTTGCGCTACCTAGACGCACTAGAAAAAGACAAAGCAGATAATGCGATCTTAAGTGGAGAGGACTACCACTATATTTTAGATGAAGCCTACCGCTGGCAGGCTTGGGCAATGCCTACAGATGCCGAAGGAAAATTAGACCACCACAAAGCCATGACCGGCCCTGATCTGGTGCAATTCGTAGATCAACAATTGTTTCCTTATTTGGCGGCTTTTAAACAAAAGGCAGATAGCCCCAAAACCATTGAGTATAAGATCGGTGAGATCTTTTCTGAACTCAAAAACAAAATACAAAGTGGGTACAACCTCAGAGAGATTTTAGGCTATGCCAACGACTTGCCTTTTCGCGCCTCTAAAGACAAGCACGAGCTGAGCCACCTCTACGAGAGTAAGATCAAGAATATGGGTAATGCGGGGCGTAATGGTGGGCAGTACTATACGCCACGACCATTGATCCGCGCCATGATTCAAGTCATTGACCCGCAGATCGGAGAAAAAATATACGATGGCGCAGCCGGCTCTTGTGGCTTCTTATGTGAGGCCTATGCCTATTTGTACGAACGCATGGAAAAAACCACCTCCACGCTTAAAACCTTACAAGAGGACACCTTTTACGGCAAAGAGAAAAAGAACTTAGCCTACGTCATTGGAATCATGAATATGATCCTACACGGCATAGAAGCGCCTAATCTAATACACACCAATACACTAGGCGAAAACATACGCGATATACGAGAGAAAGACCGCTATCAAGTCATTCTAGCTAACCCGCCCTTTGGCGGTAAAGAAAGAAAAGAAGTACAACAAAACTTCGACATTAAAACAGGGGAAACCGCCTCTCTATTCTTACAGCATTTTATTAAGAGCTTAAAAGCGGGCGGGCGCTGCGCCATAGTAATCAAAAACACCTTTTTAAGTAATGG